>NZ_LYTG01000083.1:0-67818 GCF_001816105.1 Exiguobacterium sp. SH31 | reverse complement strand
CAAAAAAAGTCTATAAAATAATCTTGTAACTCATAAAAGAGAGCAGCCAAGGCAAGTTCGAACAACGTAGCCAGAAGTATGCTTTCGTTACAACTATTCTTCAGCGGTCTGAACTAGGAGGAGGAATGTAAAGGTGCTCAAATTTCGTGAGCTTACCGACTGCGCGGAGTTGTTCGAACTGATGCAACACCCAGATGTCTTTCCATATGTCCGTCAAAAGACGGTCCACTTTGACGAGTTTTTATTTAGCACGAAGCAAATCATCGAGCTAGAAGAGCAAGGAAACATCATCTCACGTACAATTACGAACGAGTTCGGTACCCCGATCGGGACGATCAGCTTGTTCGACGTGGAAACCGGTTACGGCTTCCTCGGTACGTGGCTTGGCAAACCGTACCATGGGAAAGGTTACAATCAAGTCGCGAAAGAAACGTTCTTCTCAGAGCTGTTCTTCGACCTTGATATTGAGAGTGTATTTTTAAAGATTCGCAAAGCAAATGAGCGTTCGATCGCGGCGGCGGCAAAACTTCCTTATGCGTTTTGCGCCGACGAGATCCGGCCCGATTTGTTAGCAGAAATTAATAGC
This sequence comes from Exiguobacterium sp. SH31, assembly GCF_001816105.1. Classification (NCBI taxonomy): domain Bacteria; kingdom Bacillati; phylum Bacillota; class Bacilli; order Caryophanales; genus Exiguobacterium; species Exiguobacterium sp. SH31. The sequence goes on along the minus strand of NZ_LYTG01000083.1, from coordinate 67,232 downwards.
GGTGACGTCGAATACGTTTTGTATGAAGTGTCGAAGTCGAGCTTCCAGCTGTACTTGCATTCACTTCATGCGCCTGAATTCGATCATTCGTACGAAGCCCAACTCGAAGCATAAGCCAATTCTGACAAAGAATTGGCTTTTTTGTGGCGTTTTTGTGTGGATTTGTTGAGGACAACTTTACGACAATGAATAATTCTGTTCTAATTCGAAGAGATAGGTATGATAGAAGTATGAGGGAATTATCACATCCTTCGTTAACCGGTTTGTAAAGGAGAATGCCAGATGATAGAACCAGTATTTCGAATCTTAGTGACCGACGATGAGGAACAGATGCGAGAATTGCTCGTTTCCAATTTAGAAAAAGAAGGCTATGAGACGGTCACCGCCACGAACGGGCTTGAGGCGATCGACTTGTTAAAAGAACAGTCGTTCCACCTCGTCTTGCTCGACGTCATGATGCCCGAGCTTGACGGTCTGACCGCCTGCATGCGTATCCGTGAGTTCTCGAACGTCCCGATCATCATGCTGACGGCCCGGTCTGAAGAACTCGACCGGATTCACGGATTGAAGATCGGCGCGGACGACTACATCACAAAACCGTTCAGCCCGCGCGAACTGCTCGCCCGAATCGAAGCGACACTTCGGCGCACGCACAACTTCTCAAAAGAACAAGAAGCCACGTTCGACGCCGGTGTCTTATCAATCGATATCGAAGGCCGCGCCGTCAGCGTGAAAGGCAAAACTGTCAACTTGACGCGTAAGGAGTTCGACCTCCTCTACTTGTTCATCACAAACGAAGACAAAGTGTTCTCTCGAGAACAGCTCCTCGACCAAATTTGGGGTACCGAATACCACGGCAACCTCCGGACGGTCGACACGCACATTAAAACGCTCCGTCTCAAGCTCGGCGAAGCCGGTGGCTACATCCAGACCGTCTGGGGGATCGGCTACAAGTTCGAGGCGAACGTATGAAGCAATACACGATCCGGAAGCGGATTTGGATCACCATCTGGACGGCCAGCCTCTTCTCTGCGTTCGTGTTCATCATCATGACGTTTTACTTGTACGACAAGTTTTACATTCAGACGCAAGAAGAACTGCTGATCAACCGCGGGGAGAAACTCGTCACCATCTATAAGGCGGACGGCTTCTCCGACGCGTTCGCTGACAGCATGACGTACACGAATGAACTGACCGAAACGAAAGTATTCCTCTCGTCCGTACGGGAAGATAGTCTCGGCTCCGGGAAGACGTTTTTACGCGAACAAGATCTCGCTCGTTTGCAAGACGGCTACGCCATCTCGGTCACGCGCAAGCACCCGACCGAGGATGTCGATATTCTCATGTCCGCGTTCCCGCTCATCCGTGACGGCGAACTCGATAATGCCCTCATCCTCTATATGGAGCTGAGCAAAATCAGTGAGCCGTTCCAACCGATCCGGCTGATGATCACGTTCTTGCTCATCTTGATGATTGTCAACTTGCTCATTTTCGGGACGCAAATCATCGACACAATCATTCAACCGCTCATCCAAATGAAACGCGCTTCCCAAGTGTATGCCAAAGGTGACTTCTCGCACCGCATCCCGATCGATTCCGATGACGAGATCGGTGACTTGGCCGAGACGCTCAACCGGATGGCCGAGTCTCTCGGACTCGTCGAGGAGCAGCGCAAAGAATTTTTGGCTAACGTCAGCCATGAGCTCCGGACCCCGCTGTCTTACATTCGCGGGTATACCGAGATGCTGCAAGACCCGACGCTCGACGAGAAGACGCAAGCCCAGTATTACGACATCATCGAGAACGAGACGGAACGGTTGCAACGACTCGTCAACGATCTGCTCGACCTCGCCCAGCTCGAACGCGATTCGTATCCGATGACGAAAGAACCGGTCGTGTACTCACAAGTGCTCGAAGACGTGTTATACCGGTTTGAACCGATCGCGCGCGCGAAAGGTGTCACCATCGAAGCGGATCTCGACTTCGACCTCATCATCCTCGGGGATCACGATCGCCTCGAACAAGTCGTCGGAAACTTACTCGATAACGCTCTTCGTTACACGGATGCCGGCAGGTCGATCCATGTGAGGACGTTCGCGGAAGAGAACTATGCCATCACCGAGATTCGCGATGAAGGCCGGGGCATCCCGAAAGAGGATCTCGATCAATTGACGAAACGTTTCTACCGCGTCAACAAATCGCGGACGCGTGAAGACGGCGGTACCGGACTCGGGCTCGCCATCGCCAAGCACATTATGGAACGCCATGGCGGCTCGATGCATTTCACGTCCGAAGTCGGCAGCGGCACGACCGTGTCGCTTGCTTTGCCGCTCTTGCCAGACGATGAAGATATTTAAAAAGAGGCAGCCGCGGCTGCCTCTCTTTAAATATCTTTACCTTTATAGGTGTCATCTGATTCGTTCATGAGCCGCTCTCGTTCGGCGTGTGTCTGCGGGAACCCGTTCGCTTGCCATTCGGCCCGGTTATTCGAGTCGAGTTGTGTCAATCCTGCTTCCGCCTCGTCTTTATCGGAATCGACACTTTCCATCTTGTCCATCTTGCTCCACGTGTTATCGTCTTGGTCTTGCGTCAACAGCGCCGCGACTTTCGGCGCGACGAGTGCAGCACCGGCCACACCGAGCACAATCCCCATCAATACTTTCTTATCCATCCAATACCCCTCCTTAGTCACTATGCACAGATAATTCCACTGTTCCCGAAACTTGAAACACTTTTCTAAAGCGTTTACACAAAATCAGGAAGTGGAATAACACTCAAAGAAGGAGGCGATGGAGATGAAGAAGCATGAACAACCGTCAAAACGGCCGTTCGATAATCCGGACGCCGTCGATACGGACAAAGAGAGCATCTTTGACCAAGAAGGCATGGAGACGGTCGACCCGATCCCGGTCGAAGAGCTGAATCAAAAAGTGAAAGACGAGAAACGAAAGCGCCACTCAAAAGACGATTCGGTCAGCGAGAAAAAATATGACGGCAACAAATAAGGATGCGGACAAAGTTGTCCGCATCCTTATTTTCATGTTAAGTCTTTTGGCGAGAAGCCGTATGGTAGCATCTCTTCTTTTGTCATCACTTTCGTCTCACCGGCCATGTTGGCCAAGATCAACGTGAAGTCGTCACTCGCAAACTCGGCGATGACTTGACGACAAGCGCCGCATGGCGAGATCGGGCCTTCCGTGTCTCCGACGACGACGACCGTGTCGATCGACTTGCTGCCTTCCGACACCGCCTTGAAGATGGCAGTCCGTTCCGCACACATCGACAAACCGTACGACGCGTTCTCGACGTTACAACCTAAGATTTCCTTACCCGTCTCATCGATGACGACGGCACCGACGTTGAACTTCGAGTAAGGTGTATATGCGCGCGACCGCGCGTCAATCGCCTTATGAACGAGCTCTTGAACTTTTTCATGTGGAATCATTGAATGTTCCTCCGCTTCTTGAATTTAAAAAAGAAGTCTGACATCTGAACTATAACGTGAAAACGTTTTCTTTACAAGCGTTTTCACGGTCCCGTCAATATTTTTTCTTCTTCTTTTTCTCGAAGACGACAATCGATTCGACGTGAGCCGTTTGCGGGAACATATCGTACGGTTGGACGTAGTTGACCTTATAATCGGCTTTCATGAGTTGATCCGCGTCGCGCACGAGCGTCTGCGGGTTACATGACACGTAGACGATCCGTTTCGCTTTCGAAGAAATCATCGCGTTTAGGAGCTGATGGTCCACACCTGTTCGCGGCGGGTCGACGACGATGACGTCAGGAATCCACCCGTCTTTCACCCAGCGCGGAATCCAATGTTCAGCGCGCCCCTCGACGTATGTCGCATGATTGTAGCCGTTCTCACGCATGTGAGCATTTGCGTCTTCAACCGCTTCAGGTACGACTTCCATCCCGCGAATCTCTTTCGCGTGCGGTGCGAGCCAAAGTCCGATTGAACCGACACCGGCGTACGCATCGATGACGCGTTCTTCACCAGTCAGACCGGCCGCCTCGACGACTTCACGGTACATGACTTCGGTTTGGGCCGGATTGAGTTGGAAGAAAGCACGTGGCGACAAGTGGTAATGCACGTCGTCTAGCTGCTCGTCCATCTTATCTTGACCGGCGATGTGGACCGTTCGGTAACCGAAGATGACGCCCGACCGGTTCGAGTTGATGTTGATATGGAACGAGACGACGTTCGGCAATTCCATGATGCGGTCGCTGAGCGTATCCAAGTTCGGTACGTCCTCACTCCCGACGACGAGAACGACTTGAACGTCGTTCGTCTTGTAACCTGAACGGACGACGATCGTCCGGGCAAAACCGACGTCACGTCTCGCGTCATAGACCGGGATGTCGAGCTCGTTCAAAATACGGACGATGGCGTTGTTGACGTTCGTCGTATCACGTTGTTGCACCATGCAGTGCTCGATCGGCACGAGGTCGTTCGAATTCGGCTTGTAGAGGCCTGAGACGATTTCGCCGCGTTGGACTGACAACGGGAATTGGGACTTATTACGATAGTACCAAGGGTTTTCCATCCCTTTCGTCGGACGGATATCGGACTTATCGACGTTCAACTTCGTCTTCTGACGGAACGCGTTGCGGACGATGTCTTCTTTATAGTCCATTTGCAGACGTGAACTCATATGTTGAATCTGGCAACCGCCACATTCGTCATAAATTGGACACGGCGGTTTGACCCGGTCCGGCGAGTCGTTGTGTCGCTTCGTGACCCGCGCCTCGGCATAGTTTCGTTCGATGCGCGTGATTTCGATATCGGCTCGTTCCCCTGGTAACAGGTTCGGGATAAAGATGACCATCCGATTGATCATCGCGATGCCCTCCCCGTTAATGCCTAACCGTTCTGCTTTCGTGCTTGCACGTTCTCCTACGATCAATTTCAATGTGTTTCATCCTTTCGAGATACTTGTTCTAAATCTTTGGCGTAACGTACGACTTTCGCACGTAAGGAATCAATATCAGCTAACAATCGATGCAAATCCTCTGGCGTCGTGAATTCGTCTAACGTGTTGACTGATAAGCACAGTAACTCCGTTCTCGATTTTAACACGTTCATTTTTCCTGCCGTATCTGTTCGTGATTTACCCATCTCATGATCGCTCCTTCGCTTAGTGACAAAGAGTTGTTATTATAGCATACTATTTCGTGTAACTTGATAAAAAGGTGGAATCCACATGCAAAACATCTCGACGACGTTCGATCCGTGGGAAGCGTATCTCGATCAAACCGAGTTCGGTCGACTCGTTCTCTCGAACGTCGAAGTGACGACGACGAAACTATGCAATATGCGCTGCGAGCATTGTGCGGTCGGCTATATGCTCGATCAAACGGAAGAACCCGAGGTCCCGCTCGAACTGTTGATTTCGCGCCTCGACGAGATCGAGCACTTGCGCGCCTTCTCGATCACGGGCGGTGAGCCGATGCTGTCGATGAAGTCAGTTCGAAACTATGTCGTCCCGCTTCTACGCTACGCTAAGGAGCGCGGTGCCCGCACACAGATCAACTCGAACTTGACGTTGCCGTTATCTCGCTATCATCTTATTACCCCTTACCTCGACGTTTTGCACATTTCTCATAATTGGGGAACGGACGCCGATTTCTTAGAGGGCGGTTTCGCGATGATGGACCGCAAGCCGAGTGAATCCGCTCGGCTCAAGATGCTTCAGACGATGAAGGACAATGCCCGAGCCCTCACGGCCGAAGGGGTCATCGTATCGGCCGAGACGATGATCAACAAGCGGACGATCCCCCATTTAAAAGAGATTCACGAGGAAATCGTCTCGCTCGGTTGTCAACGCCACGAATTGCACCCAATGTACCCCGCAGACTTCGCTAGCGCGCTCGAGTCAGCCTCTCTCGACGAGATCCGTCAAGCTATCCATGACGTACTCGACATTCGGGACGAGAACGTCTGGATGCTGTTTGGAACGTTGCCGTTTTACGCCTGCTCGGACTCAGAAGCCGACCGCGCCTTACTGCGGCGACTCTCGACTGCGAAAAACGTGACGGTCCGCAACGACCCGGACGGACGCTCCCGGTTGAACACGAACATTTTTGACGGTCAGATCATCGTCACCGACTTCGGCGACGAACTCGGCACACTCGGCACGTTGTACGATACGTCGTTCCAAGACGCGTACGATCAATGGACGAACAGCGCGTTGAACGCCACACTGTCGTGCCATTGTCCCGCCGTCAAATGCCTCGGACCGAACGCACTCGTCAAACAAGCGTACTATCCGACAGTCGACTTTAGACAACGTGTCGCCCACTCGTTTTAATTATTTCGATTCGGGAAATATTTAGTATATAAAACGAATCGAGGTGTTCGATGATGACAGCGATCTATGTGTTCATCGTTACCGTCATGGGAATCATCATTTTCGGAGGCGTGCTCAGCATCTTATTGACAGCCGCATTCGTTTCGGACAAAGTAGACCATGATGAAGTGTTCAGTCAAGGCAGTTGGGACGATGAGTTGTTACAAATAAATCATACTCCTCAACCGATTGATGAACCAAAAAGCTGAGACCTCTCAGCTTTTTATTTTTGTATGTGAGGTGACCTATGGAACGGTTTCGTTTTTCGATCTTATTGCTCGTCGTTTTTATTTCGGGCTTGATTCAAGGGGCGCTCATCCCTTTACTATCCACATTAATCGAACGTGACGGCAACCCGGCCTGGCTGAACGGACTGAACGCGACGATGCTCTATTTGGGCATCATCGTCTCGGCACCGCTACTCGAACGGTTCGTCCGCAAATACGGATTCCGCCCGACGATCGTCCTCGGCATCGTGTTGACGGCGCTCGCCACGTTCTTTTTACCGCTTTGGCCGTCACTGCTCATGTGGGCCGTCATGCGCTTCGTCATCGGATTCGGGGACTCGGCGCTTCACTACGGCTCGCAAGTGTGGGTCACGTCGGTGAGCGAGAAACGGAGTCTCGGCCGGGCGATGGCGTATTACGGGATGTCGTTCAGTCTCGGGTTCGCGGTCGGTCCGTTGATCGCCCCGCTCGTCGATATTCACTTTTGGCTCCCGTTCCTCGTCTTGATCTTCTTCTGTCTCGGATCACTCTTCCTTATCTTCAAGGTCGACAACGAGTACCCCGAGGCGGAGAAAGTGAAGACGGATTCGACCGGACGCATCCGCCTCGTCTTGATCGGTGCCGGGTACACGCTGCTTCCGGCTTTTACATACGGCTTTCTTGAAGCGAGCCTGAATGCGAACTTGCCGATCTTCACGGTCCGTAACGACATCGGGCTCGCGCAGACGAGCACGCTCATCACGACGTTCATCGTCGCGTCCATCATCGTCCAGTTGCCGCTCGGACGGCTCGCCGACCACTTCGGGAAGAAACGCGTCCTGCAAATCGTCTTGACGCTCGGTACGCTCTTGTTCGCCCTCGCGAACCTCGCCGTCGACAACTATTTGTGGCTGCTCGTCTTGTTCGCCTTGGCCGGTGCCGGACTCGGTTCCACGTATTCGCTCGGCCTCGCCCATATGACGGAAGTGTTGCCCCGCTCACTCTTACCGACCGGCAACATGCTGTACAGCATCTCGTTCAGTGTCGGGTCAATCAGCGGTCCGATGATCGGTGCGTTTTGGGTCGCGTTGCCTAAAGAAGTATATTTCCTCATGTACGCCTTAATCCTCGGCATCCTGTCGATCAGCCTATTCACGTCAAAAGCTAAACCAATCGAAGCATAAGTAAAGGATGAATCTCCGCGGAGATTCATCCTTTTCGTTTGTCATTCGTTTGGTGGCCCGACTCTGACATCGTTTCGTTCGAACGCCCGGATGAACACCTCATCGAGAGCGAACGGCTCCGTATCGAGCGATGCCAATACGTCGGACTTGAGCGTCACCTCGATGACGCGGTCATTGATTTGCCACTTCGTCTGGATGTCGTCGCCTTGCCTGACGGCGCGCACATCGACTTGGTCGTGATGTTCTTTCAATCCGCGACTCACGCACTTCATCACGTACTTGACGTACTCGTCTCGCGGTTGGCGCGACACGAGGATGTTTCGGACAATCAAATTTCTCGTCATGGCACAAACCCTCCCTTCTGTTAACTTGTCGTACGCAAGTCTTTACAACGAAGACCGATTCACAACTGAAAATTTTCAGAATTTTTAATATATTTTGCCATGAGAATAAACTTCCGTCAACTGTACCTCGAACTCATTTCGCGGCAGAGCCGCCCGGCCGACGACGACCTTGAAAATACGTTGACAAGTAGATGCCGGCGATGACGAATAGCAACCCGACGAGCGCGTTCCAAGGAATCGTCTCACCGAGCAGTAAACTCGATAACAAGACGCCGAATAAGGGAACAAAGAACATATAGAGCGACACCCGGCTCACCGGGTTGTGCTTCATGAGCGTGTTCCACAACGTGAAACCGACCGCTGATAACAATGCGAGGTATAACAGGAACAATAGCGTCTTCACCGTGTAAGGCAAGAACACGCCTCCCGGGTCAAGGATAAACCCGACGATCAGCAGACCGAGCGAACCGATCACCATCGCCCAAGCGGTCATCGGGGCGACGTCATGATGTCGCGAGTAATCTTTCGCGACCAGGTTCCCGAACGCGCCAGACACCATCGCCAAGATGAGAAGAATTTCACCGATTCCAAAACCGATTTCCGAGCTTGCTGTTGGCCAGTTCGCGATGACGATTCCTGAGAAGCCGAGAGTGAGCGCGATGCCTTTCAACCGGTTCAACCGATCATCTTCATAACGGAAGTGGGCAAGCGCCATTTGAAAGAATGATGTCGAGCCGGCGATGATCGACCCTTGTACCCCGGTCGAGATGGACAATCCGATATAGAAGAACAGATATTGCAAAAACGTCAAGAACGCCCCTAAATGTGCGTATGCCTTCAACTTTTCCCGATTTAATCGAATCGGCCGCTTGAAGACGAGCCGGCTGATCACGAGCAACAGAATACCGGCCAGTAAAAACCGTTCGCCGGCAAAGAACAGTTGTTGGCCGTACTCGCCTGCTCCGATGTCTAACGCCTCATAACTTAATTTAATGAACGGGAAAGCACTCCCCCATAAAAACGTGTTGAACAACGCCAACAGCGTGACGCTCCAAGAGCGTTGAAAAATATTTTGCATGACACGAAATCTCCTTAATCTTTTAGTTTGTGAGTTGTTATGAATGGTGTTAAAATAGACTTACATGATAATCATTATAAACAAGGGAATTTCAAAAATGGATGATAAGCCCTTTAAACAAAGAAAGATAATGATAATCATCCTCATTCATTATCATTTAACTGATATATATTCTCAATTAGAAAGAGGTGTCTACTATGAACGTACACGCAACTACTGCACAAGAAAAAAGCCACGTCTTCAAACGGGCAAACTGGTTCGAACATATCGAGCTCATCATGGCGCTCATCAGCGGTGTATTGATTGTACTCGCATATTTCACAGAAAGACAAGGCGGAGCCCCTTCGATTTACGTCACACTCTACTTGAGCGCCTTCTTGATCGGCGGTTATGCCAAAGCCAAAGAAGGACTGACCGATACGTGGGAAACCCATTCATTGAACGTCGAGCTACTCATGATCATCGCGGCGATCGGCGCCGCCTCGATCGGCTATTGGATGGAGGGCGCGATCCTCATCTTCATCTTCGCCTTATCCGGAGCGCTCGAGACTTACACGCTGAACAAAAACGAGCGTGCGCTCGAATCGTTAATGGAACTCCAACCGGAACAAGCGACCCGTTTTGATGCAGCCGGCGGTCTCGAAGTTGTGCACATCGATGATTTAAAAGTCGGCGACCGGATTTACGTCCGGCCGGGCGAACGTATCCCGGTCGACGGGCGCATTTTGAGCGGGACCGCCTCTATCGAAGAAGCCGCCATCACCGGGGAATCGATTCCGGTTGATCGGACCGTCGGCGATGAAGTGTTCGGTTCAAGTGTTAACTTGAACGGGGTGCTCACGTTATCGGTGACGAAACTCGCTACCGAGACGTTGTTCCAAAAAATCATTCAAATGGTGCAGCAAGCCCAAGAAGAAAAATCGCCGTCGGCCCAGTTCATCGACCGCTACGAGGGACGATACGTCCAAATCGTGCTCATCTCGGTCACGGCCATCATCTTGCTCGGTCCCGTCCTCACTTCGTGGTCGCTCGAGACGAGCATATACCGCGGGATGATCCTGCTCGTCGTCGCCTCACCGTGTGCCCTCGTAGCAGCGATCACACCAGCCGCGCTTGCCGCCATCGCCTCGTCTGCTAAACACGGGATTTTGTTCAAAGGCGGTGTCCACATTGAAAACATGGGACGTCTCAAAGCGATCGCATTCGATAAGACAGGGACGCTCACAATCGGTAAGCCGGTCGTCCAAACGGCGTTGGTTCATCCTGATATGGCAGCAGAAGACGTTTACCGCGTCGTCAGTTTGATCGAAGAACATTCGATGCACCCGCTCGCCGAGGCGCTCGTCAAGTTCACAGGCAAACACACGGGAGACATGGATCACTTTAAAGACATCACCGGTTCAGGCATCGAGGCGACGATTGACGGCACTTCCTACCGGGTCGGTAAACAAAAGTTCGCCGACCGGAGCGGTGACTTCTACCGCGAAGATGTCGAACGGTTAAAAGCCGCCGGACACACACTCGTCTTCGTCAGTGACGATAAGCAGACGATCGGTGCATTCGCACTGCGTGACACGTTACGCCCGGAAGCCAAACAAGCGATTGAGCGCTTGAACCATCTCGGGATCGCGACGATCATGATCACAGGCGACAATGAAGCAACGGCACGCGCCATCGCGACGGAAGCGGGCTTGACCCGCTACATCGCCGAATGCCTCCCAGAAGAGAAAGTTGAACAAATCAAGCTGTTAAAACAAGAGTACGGCACGATTGGGATGATTGGCGACGGCATCAACGACGCCCCGGCCCTCGCGACAGCAGATGTCGGGATCGCCATGGGCGAAGGAACCGACGCCGCACTCGAGACGGCTGACGTCGTCCTCATGAAAAACGACCTCGTCCGCTTGAGTTCAGCAATCGAGCAATCTCGTAAATTGAACCGGATCGTCTTGCAGAACGTCGTGTTCGCCCTCGGTGTCATCCTCGTTTTGATCGCGACGAACATCTTCGAGCTGCTCGTCATGCCGTTCGCCGTCGTCGGTCATGAAGGGTCAACGATTCTCGTCATTTTGAACGGACTGCGCTTGCTCAGTTCTTCATGGGACTGACAAATTTCGACAACGTTTGAAACCGTCATTGAAAGCGAATGACGGTTTCGCTATAATGGAAACAGTGTGTCTAACAGACCGATAACAGATAGATGATTGGCTAAAGGTGGTACAGCATATGAATACGATTGCAGTGATCGGCAAAGTGTTTGTCGATATTAAAGGAACATCGTTCGCCCCGCTTCATAAAGATGCGAAAAACGTCGGAGACATCGCGTTCTCGAACGGCGGAACCGGCCGTAACGTCGCGCAAAACTTAGGCATCCTCGGTAACGACGTCCGGTTCGTGTCAACCGTCACAAACGACCAAATCGGGATGGGTGTCCTTCAAGAGCTTCGCGACTTAAACGTCAACGTCGATCATGTCGACCTGCTTGAAGATAACGGTATGGGCATGTGGCTCGCCGTCATGGACAATAACGGCGACCTCCAGACCTCGATCTCGAAACAACCAGATGAAGCGATGATGGAACAATGTATCCTCCGCCGAATCGATACGGTGTTCGCCGAAAGCGAAGCCGTCGCCATCGACCTCGATCTGTCGGTCAACGTCTTGAATGAGACGATTGAACTTTGTCGCGAGATGAAGCTCCCGCTTTACGGGGTGTGCGGTCATTTGTCCGTCATCGAGCGAAATCGCCACTTGCTTCAAGGCTTCACCGGCTTCATCTGTAGCCGTGAAGAAGCCGAAATCCTGTCTGATATGTCAATCGTCACCGTCGATGACGCATTGCGCGTCGCCGAAGTGCTCGCGATGAAAGGTGCGCCGCTCACAATCGTCACGATGAGCGAGCTCGGTGCCGTCTACGTCGATCTCCGGACGAACGAGCAAGGACACGTCCCGACGACGAAAGTCAAAGTTGCCGATTCAACAGGCGCCGGTGATTCATTCTTCTCGGCCGTCATCTCTGAATTGATGAAACATCATTCGATCGAAGACGCGCTCCGCCTCGGCATGCGCGTCGCCGCAAAAGTCATCGGTTCTCACGAGAACGGTTTGACTTCTGATATGTACGAATCGCTAGAACAAACGACGACAGATTAACAAAGCGCATCGACGGTGAGTCGATGCGTTTTGTTCACTATAAGCTACCGAAAGGAACGATCCCATTGGTCAGAACAAAATTACGCAGCGCCATCATCCTCACGAACGAACACGACGAGGTCGCGCTCATTCGACGCGAAAAAGAAAACGCACTCTATTACGTCTTCCCTGGCGGCGGTGTCGAGTTTGGCCATACGGCTGAAGAAACTGCCGTCCGTGAAGCTTATGAAGAACTCGGCGTCCACGTCGAGCTTGAAGGAGTCGCCGCCTACGTCGCCTTCAACGGTGAATTGAATCCTTATTTTTGGGCCCGCGTCACAAGTGGCGAATTCGGAACCGGTACAGGCGAAGAGTTCCAAGCTGAACAGACGAACGGCTCGTACACACCGATTTGGGTGAAGCGGAGCGCATTGAGCCGCCTGCCGGTCAGACCCCCTTCTTTAGCCGAGCTGCTCACCACCACTCCAGAACGATTCTTTGACAAAACGTTAGCCGAAGACTGAATCAATGTGTAACCTGCTGACAAATCGGGAAAGATAGTTTCTAACGATAACGTTCAGGAGGATATGTGCATGGACACTACAGAAGTGAAAGAAAAAAAGAATTGGCTCTCCTTCGGGAAAGAGTTGTTTCGTCGTTTTAAAGAGCATGACGTTCAAGATTACGGCGCAACGCTCGCTTTTTTTTGGTTCTTATCGATTTTCCCGGGAATCATTTTTATTTTAGCGTTGCTCTCGTTCTTCGATATCACGCAAGCGTCGTTTCAAGAACAGCTAAATAACCTAGCGCCAGGTTCGGCGGCGACCGATTTTTTATCAGGGATCTTTGAGGCGATCGGCGAGCCACGAGGCGGACTGCTCTCGATTGGTGCGATTTTAGCGATTTGGTCGGCCTCTAAAGGGGTCGAACGGTTGATCAATATGGCAATCCACGCGTACGGTGAGGACAACGAACGCAACTTCTTCGTCAGTAAAGGCATCGCCCTCGGCTTGACGTTCCTCCTCGGCGTCGGCGTCTTGCTGCTCATCATTTCGAACGTGTTCGGCTCACAGATCATCGGATTCATTTCAGACTACCTCCCGATTTCCGGTGCCGAAGTCGTCTTGATCAACGTGTTCCGTTACGTGCTGACGACGGTCATCTTAATCTTGACGCTGTCGATCTTTTATAAGATCGCACCGCAACAACACGTATTTTGGAAAAGCACCGTCCCCGGCGCCATCTTCGGCGTCATCGCTTGGCAGCTCGTCTCACTCGGTTTTAGCCTGTACGTCTCGAACTTTGGCAACTACGATTCGACGTACGGGTCACTAGGAGGCATCATCGTCACGTTGCTTTGGCTGCAGTTGACCGGCATGATCATTTTGATCGGCTCTGAGATCAACGCCACGTGGCAATGCTTCTTCAAAACCCCGAGCGAGCAGGAGTATGAGAAAAACTATAAGAAAAACAAAAAGTCCAAGTCGAAAGACTCGGACGAAGATGACTACAAAGATATTCCGGTCAACACGTACGGATGACAAAAGGCGAGCTCCGTTGAGAGAGCTCGCCTTTTGCATGGATGATTATGCCTCTACGACATCGAGTCGACCCGTCCCTGGATCGATGACAAATCCGTAGACGTTCGTGGCCGGTGGCAGGAGCGGATGGTTTTTGATCAGACTGACCGAGTTGACGACGTTCGCCTCGACCGAGTCAAAGCCGTGCAACCACTTCTCCAAGTTCATGCCTGAGGCTTTGAGCGTCTGTAACGTCTGCGGCTCAATTCCGCGCCGCTCCATCTCGCCGATGACCGCGTTCGGGTCGATAGCGGCCATGCCACAATCGTAGTGCCCGATGACGACCACTTCTTCCGCACCGAGAGCGTATAAGGCGACGAGAATCGAACGCATGACCGATCCGAACGGATGCGACAATACCGCGCCCGCGTTTTTGATGATTTTCGCGTCGCCGTTCTTCAAACCGAGCGCATGTGGCAATAGCGACGTCAACCGTGTGTCCATACAAGTTAAAATGACAATTTTCTTATCGGGAAATTTATCTGACACATACTGCTCATACCGCTTCTCTGTCACGAACCGTTCATTGAACGCAAGCATGTCTTTGACGACTGACATATCGTTTCCCTCCTCTATGTTTATGCGATAACGCGTGCGACGATCAACCCGATGACCATCCAAGCCCCGAACAACGTGTTGACCTTCGCCGTCATCGCCATCGCCGGCATCAAGTCGGCCGGCTCGCGTTTCACCCAGAAACGCTTCACCGCACGAATCATGATCGGAACGGTCAATAGCGAAAGCAATACCCAAGGCGTCACCCCGTAAACGAATACGGCGACGAGGATACCAATCAGCGCAACGATAAAGAATCCGGCCAAAACGAGCACTGCTCGGCGATGTCCGACGAGACACGCGATTGTGCGTCGTCCGTTCACCTTATCGTTATCCAAGTCTCGAATATTGTTGGCCAGTAAAATCGCCCCGATCAAGAGCGCCATCGGGAACGACACGAGCAACAACTCAGTCGTCACCGTGCCGATTTGAATATATCCTGAAATCCCGATGATGACGTAGCCCATGAACAATCCGGCGACGAGTTCACCGAACGGCGTATACGCAATCGGAAGCGGACCACCCGTATACAGATAGCCGACCACCATCGACAACGCTCCAATCCAAAGCAAATGCCAGCTCGTCGAAGCGGCAATGTATAGGCCGAGAATTCCCGCGACGCCATACATCCCGAGCGCGATGCCGAGCACTTGACCCGGCGTGAACCCGTCTCGCACGATCGAGCCGCCAATTCCAATCGAGCCCTCGTGGTCGAGCCCGCGTTTGTAGTCATAGTATTCATTAAATAAATTCGTCGCGATTTGAATCAAGACCGAGGCGATGAGCATCGCCAAGAACAGACCCCATTTCAAATCGGTTTGACCGACGACGATAAACGTTCCTAACAGCACCGGAATAAAGCTCGCCGTCAGTGTGTGCGGACGAATCATGCGCCAATAAGCACCTTTCTCTCTCTTCTTCATCTACTTCCCTCCCTTCGTTAGTTTACGTCTCCACAAAAAAATCTGTCAATGCCCGCCCCTCAATCGTCTGAAGTCATGTTTCTCGAGCATTTGACGGGCAGTACATCCGTTAAGTCATGATACACTAAAAGATGAATATTCTATCGGATTGAGGAGGCTTTTCTTATATGCCAGATACTCAAACACACATTAAACAACGAATCGAACAAGCGCATAAACGCGCACGCGCATGGCAACGACCTGTCCTTGCCTCATACACGTGGGAGATCCCTTCTTTCGACGCGTTTCATATCATTCAAAATACAGAAACATCACACTATTATTTTTCGACACCCGATCGCTCACTTGAAATGCTCGGTTGTGCCGACGCGCTCGTCTTGACGGCGTCCGGACCCGAACGGTTCCAACGTCTGCAATACGACTGGAGCCTGCATCGCCGAGATGTCGATGCCGTCATCTATGCGTTCTCAGGATTTTCGTTCGATACGTTCGTCCGACCTCAAAAAAACATGTGGGACTCATTCGGCGAGGCGGCTTTAGTCGTCCCTAAATTTTTATACCGTCGTTCCGGTGACAGGCACACGTTGACGGTGTCGACCCTTGTTTCTTCAAACCAGACCGTTGAACAATATTTAATTCAACTAGCCGACCAATTGGCCCAGTTCAACGCCCTGCACGCGCCCGATGAGTCGTCACCGACGTATTCGAAAGTAAAAGACGGCGTCGATCACTTTAAATCAAGTTTTCAACAGGCGAAAGGATATATCGCCGAAGAAAAAGTCGAGAAACTCGTCATCGCCCGGGAAGAGATTTACCAGACGTCAGATGAAGCGTTCCCGTTCGCGAAGACGCTACGGCACTTGTCTGAACATCAAGAAGGCAGTTATGTGTTCTTATATCAACCGAAACGGGAAATCGGATTTTTCGGGGCCACACCGGAGCGGCTCGTCCGTAAACAAGGACCGCATATCGAGACTGCGGCCATCGCCGGCACGATCAAACGCCCGGATACGGACGCGGAAACCGAGACGGCGAAACAGCAGTTGTTGCATGACCGTAAAAATTTAGAAGAGCACCAAATCGTCGTCAAAGACATTCAAAACGCTCTCACGCCTTATGCAGCGACCATTCATGTCGCACCGTCCCCGACGATTTTAGAGAACCGCTCGGTATTTCATTTACACACACCGATCAAAGCGACTTTGGACACGAACGCGTCTCTCCTCTCCATCATTGAATCGTTGCACCCGACACCCGCACTCGGCGGTTCTCCGAAGCGGACGGCCGTCCGCTTGCTACGCGACATCGAACGGTTCGATCGCGGCTGGTACGGCTCACCGTTCGGCTGGTTGAACACCGACGGAGAAGGTGAATTTGTCGTCTCCATCCGTTCGGCCCTCGTCCAGCATCAGTTCGTGGCATTATACGCAGGCTGTGGAATCGTCCAAGAGTCTGAACTCGAATCAGAGCTAGCCGAGACAGAAATCAAATTGAGCCCGATCAAGCAAGCGCTCGGGTTAGACCAAGTCATTTCAGGAGGCAATCACGAATGAACGATATGTTAACGAATTGGGTATCCCATATGATGAATCGACTCGTCGAAACTGGGATTTATGACGTCGTCATCAGTCCCGGTTCGCGTTCGACACCGCTGGCGATGGCCGCGTATTTGCACCCGAATATACGCCATCACGTCGTCGTCGATGAGCGTTCAGCCGCTTTCTTCGCGCTCGGACTGACCCGCGCTGGCGAAGACGTTCGGCCGGTCGCATTAATTTGTACGAGCGGCACAGCCGCTACCAACTATTTTTCAGCTGTCGCCGAGGCAACGATTTCCCAGCTCCCGCTCGTCGTCTTGACGACAGATCGGCCGCATGAGTTGCGTAACGTCGGGGCCCCGCAAGCAATTGATCAAGTCCGTCTCTACGGTGAACATGTGAAGACGAGCCTCGATCTACCGGTGCCCGAGCCAGAGAGTCTGCGCTATATGGAACAAGCCGTCGGACGTCTCGTACGCTTGAGTGCGCAGGCCCCGCTCGGACCGGTCCATATTAACATTCCGTTCCGAGAACCGTTACTGCCCGATATCGACCGTCTGAAGTCACAATTGACCGCCACTTCGAGACGGAGCGAGACCTCGTACATTCGTCCCGTCACCGACGACTTGGCTCGCTTCAAACAAGAGACGGCCGTCGAACGGCTCGCTTTCGTCGTCGGACCTGGCACGCCGACGCCTTGGCTCGAAACCATCTACAACGTAGCAAACACTCACCGAATTCCGGTGTTCGCCGATCCGCTAAGTGGCATGCGTTGCTTTGACGGCGTTTTGACGAATTATGACACGTGGCTCGCAAGTGAGCATAGCCCAGAATGGACGCCGAATGCGGTCGTTCGCTTCGGTGCGGCTCCTGTATCGAAACGGTTGAATGAATGGCTCAAACAGACCCACCAAATCTTGATTGAACAGCCTGGCTCGTTTCGCGACCCATCGAGTCGTGCGACTGTCGTCTACGGCGACGCGAATGATTATTTGGATGTCATCGACGTCCCGTTTGACGACGTCTACCGCGCTCGTTTTTCCTTATTCGAACAAGTCGCCGAATCGGCCAAACCAAGTCTGAGCGGTGAGAGCGCCTTGACGCGTCACGTCTTGAACGCTCAGATCGACCGCTTGTTCGTCAGCAACAGCATGCCGATCCGTGACGTCGACACGACGCTCGGCGCCGGACAAGCCGTATCCGTCTTCGCCAACCGAGGCGCGAACGGAATCGACGGAATCATCTCGAGCGCGCTCGGCGCTTGCCACGACACAGAACGAGCCGCGTTACTGATCGGTGACTTGGCGTTCTATCACGACAGCAACGCCCTGCAGTTACTAAAGACGCATCCTGGCTCGTTCTCGATCATCGTCGCCAACAACAACGGCGGCGGTATCTTCTCCTTCTTACCGCAAGCATCAATCGAGCCACAGATGTTCGAAGACTTGTTCGGTACACCGCTCGACTTGAACATCCGTGGCTTCGCCGACACATACGGGCTTAGCTATCAACTGCTCGAACGTCCAGAAGACGTGACAGCAGCGATCGAGGCCGGGATTCAGTTGATCGAATTCCCGTCTGACCGTGCCGACAACGTCTTATCCCACCGGAACTGGACGGAATCGATCTGCACGCGTCTCACGTTGGAGAACGGGACGTGAGACGTACTGTCCGTGACGTGTCGTATGAAGTAATCGAGCACGGGTCCGGAAGACCGGTCCTCTTGTTGCACGGCTTCACGAGCAACGCCGGATGGCTCTCGTATTTCCCTGACTTGCCGGTGCGCCTCGTCGCCCCGTCCCTGCTTCAACATGGACAGACCGGCAGTTGCTCGGTCGCCCGCGCGAAGATGAGCCAACAAGTGAAGGATTTGTCGACGCTGCTCGACACGGACGAAAGGCCGTGGACGGTCATCGGCTATTCGCTCGGCGGCCGCATCGGGATGACACTCGCAGCCTGTGACGAGCGCGTGGACCACTTCATCGGGATTAGTACGACGCCCGGTCTCACCGCTTCAGAACGACGAGCGCGACGCGACGCCGATGAACGGCTCGCGCGACGAATCGAGACGGACGGAATCGAAGCGTTCGTCGCCGCATGGGAGATGCTCCCGCTTTGGCGCCAAACGGACGAGATGCGGGCCTCGCTTCGACATGAGCGGCTCGCTCAAGACCCGTCAGCGCTCGCGAACAGTTTGCGCGCCATCGGGACCGGCAGTATGCCGTCGCTATGGACGCATCTTGACCGCCTGCCTCGAACCGATTTGATCGTCGGTGCGCACGATGTGAAGTTTCAAACGATTGCTCGCGCTATGTGCGAACGTCGTCCAGACATTCGGATACACGAAATTTCGGGTGCGGGCCACGCTCCCCATATCGAGAACACCCAACAATTTGGTACAATGATAGAGAAATTGATTTTAGGGGGAATTTAAATGGAATCAGTAGCAAACTGGACATCGGTCCGTACGTATGAAGACATTAAATATGAGAAGTGGAACGGGATCGCAAAAATCACGATCAACCGCCCGGAAGTTCGGAACGCGTTCCGTCCGCTCACGGTCAACGAATTGATTGACGCGTTCGCGCGCGCCCGTGACGATAAAGAAGTCGGCGTCATCATCTTGACAGGTGAAGGCGATCAAGCCTTCTGCTCAGGTGGCGACCAAAAAGTTCGCGGTCACGGCGGCTACGTCGGTGACGATGATATCCCGCGCTTGAACGTTCTTGATCTTCAGCGCTTGATCCGAGTCATCCCGAAACCGGTCATCGCCATGGTCGCTGGATACGCCATCGGTGGCGGACACGTCTTGCACCTCGTCTGTGACTTGACGATTGCGGCCGACAACGCTCGTTTCGGTCAAACTGGACCGAAAGTCGGTTCATTCGATGCCGGTTACGGTTCAGGCTACTTGGCACGTATCGTCGGACATAAAAAGGCTCGTGAGATTTGGTACTTGTGCCGTCAATACGACGCACAACAAGCGCTCGACATGGGGCTCATCAACACGGTCGTCCCGCTCGAACAGCTTGAAGCCGAGACGGTCCAATGGTGCCAAGAGATCTTGCAACACTCGCCGACAGCACTCCGCTTCTTGAAAGCTGCGATGAACGCTGATACGGACGGCTTGGCCGGAATCCAACAGCTCGCCGGTGACGCGACGCTCCTTTACTACACGACAGATGAAGCAAAAGAAGGCCGTGACGCCTTCAAAGAAAAACGTGACCCTGACTTCGGTCAATTCCCGCGTTTCCCGTAAATCGTAAGAGAGTAGCGAATTCGCTACTCTTTTTTTGGAGGTAATTGTGATGGATTATGATTTTAAGCAACATCCTGTCGACACGATCGCCCTCGTCACCGCAACGGAACGTCTGACGTGGGGCGAATTGATCGATGAGAGCTCGCGCTTGGCACACTTTTTAGGCCGGACCGTTCCGGACGCTCGTCACATCGGACTGTATGCGTCAAATAGTAAAGACTATGTCGTCGCAGTCCACGCCGTCCATTCGCTCGGAAAAGTACTCGTCCCATTGAATACACGACTGACCACAAGCGAACTCGCAATGCAACTCGACAAGGCCCACATCGACATCTTACTCGTCGATCAGGAAATCGACCTCAACGTCCCTCAAATCGACGTGAGCGTACGCGATCAAGAGCCATTGCGCCGACATCATCGCTGGGGGCGTGACGAGGTCATGTCGCTCATGTTTACGTCCGGCACGACCGGACACGCCAAAGCGGTGCAACAGACGTACGGAAATCATCGCGCGAGCGCCGAGGCCGCAAAAAAACATCTCGGATACGAGCCGACCGACCGCATGCTCGTCGTCACACCGCTGTTCCACATGAGCGGACTCGCTCAAGTGTACCGCTGCGCCTTGTTCGGCTCGACATTATACGTCGAACCGAAGTTTGACGTCTTGCGTACGATCCAATTGATCGCGTCTGAACGGATCACCCATCTTTCCCTCGTCGCCATCATGCTCGGGCGACTGCTCGACGCAGGATTGACAAGTCACCATCTCCGCGTCATCCTCGTCGGAGGCGGACCGGTGCCACGGACGTTGCTCGAAGAAGCAGACCGCCGCCACTTGCCGATCGCTCAGACGTACGGGATGACGGAGACGTGCTCTCAAGTCGCGACGCTATTACCGTCTGAAGCACTGGACCACATCGGTTCAAGCGGTCAAGCGATCGCACCGACCCGCATCCGTATCAGTCGCGATGGTGAGATTGAAGTCAATGGCCCGACCGTCACGCCCGGCTATTATAACGAATCGGAAGCGAACGCTTGGACCGAGGACAGGTACTGGCGAACCGGCGACCTCGGAACGATCCAAGACGGCTATTTATATGTTTTGGATCGCCGGAGCGACTTGATCATCTCGGGCGGAGAAAACATCTATCCCGCGGAGATTGAGAGCGTCCTGTTGCGATGCCCCGGTATCGAGGACGCAGGTGTCACCGGGAAGGCTGACCCGACATGGGGCGCCGTCCCGATTGCATATATCGTCGGGACGTACGACCCTCACGAACTTACGCAAATTTTAAACGACCACCTCGCTAAGTATAAGCATCCGAAGGCGTTGATCGCGGTCACTCAGCTCCCACGAAACGCCAACGGAAAATTGATGAGACACCGCTTAAAGGAGACCGATTATGATTCAACGAGCTGACCTTTACATCGTCCCACTTACGTTCAAACACCCGCTCGTGACAGCCCATGCCGTCTTGACGACGAGACGGACGGTCATCCTCCGTCTCGAAACGACCGATGGAGCAGTCGGATACGGTGAAGGTGTCGCTTTTGAGACGCCGTGGTATACGTCGGAGACGGTTCGCTCGACCGTCGACACGTCTGAACTGATCTATCGATTGCTGAACGGACAGACGGTCAGCGCGACCACATTTTCAGACCACGTCCGTTCGATCATCGGACATCCGATGGCAAAAGCGATGTGGGAGAGTGCACTCTGGGAAATCGAGGCCGCCCGTGCTGGCATGACGCTAAAACAACTTTTGCAAGCCGGAGATCACGTCGCTTGTGGGCGGACGATTGGGATCGGCCTGCTCACCGAAACGTTGAACGCGATCGAACAAGCGCTCGATTCCGGGTTCGAACGGATCAAGTTGAAAGCATCGCCCCATGAGCTATTGACGGCGCTCGCAGAAGTACGAACTTTTTTCCCGGACGCTCCGCTCATGATCGACTTGAACGGCAGTGCACACGAGCAGCCGCTCGACTGGTTCGAACAACTCGACGCCCATCGTCTCTTGATGATCGAGCAGCCTTATCCAAGCGACTGCTGGGGCGACTCGGCCGACCTGCAATCAAAACTCAAGACGCCCATCTGTCTTGACGAGTCCATCACGTCACGGCAAGACGTCGAGACGATGAATCGGCTTCAGGCCGGACGCATCGTCAACATCAAACCTGCCCGCGTCGGGGGATTGACCGAGGCGCTCGCAATCCGTGACAGCGGTACTCCGTATTGGGTCGGCGGTATGTACGAATCATCGATCGGCCGTTATCATACGCTCTTATTCGCCTCGTTGACGGGTGCCGCCTATCCGGCCGACATGGCCGGAACGAGCGCCTATTTCGAGACTGACTTGCTCGATACGCAGCTCGACGTCGAAAACGGTCAGCTCTCGATCCCTGACGTCGTCACTCCGGATTGGAAAAAGATTCATCAGTTAAGCGAACAAATCATCCAGTTAACGTAAACAAGGATACAGACCGCGGTCTGTATCCTTGTTTGATTACATTATTCTTCTCGGAACGTGCCAGTCAACACTTCATAGCCGTCCTCGGTCACGATGACCGTGTGTTCAAACTGCGAGACGGGGCTGTCGTTCGGTGTGAACAACGCCCAGCCATCCTCTTCTGACTGGTAGACGATCTCGTCTTTCGTCGAGACGAACGTCTCGACCGCGATGACTTGACCGACTTTCAAGATGTCATTCTCTTCCCGGCTATAGTAGTTCGAGATCGTCTCCGGTTCGCCGTGGAGCGTGCGGCCGAGTCCATGACCTGCCAAGTTTCGAATGACAGTGAAGCCATTTTTGCGGACATCCGCGTAAATCGCTTTTCCGATCTGGTTCACTTTCGTACCGGCCTTCACTTTGCTGAGACCTGCTTCGAGCGACGTGAGCGAGACCTCGACTAAGCGAACATGTTCTGGCGATTTCGGTGTACCGGCAATCACCGTCCGTCCCGTGTCTGCATAATAGCCATCTTTCACGGCAGACACATCGACATTGACGATGTCCCCGTCTTTAATGACTTCTTTACCTGGAATTCCGTGGGCAGCCACTTCATTGATGGAGATACACGTATAGCCCGGAAACTCATACATCGTAATCGGCGCCGAGGCCGCTCCCTCTTCTTCAAGAATACGTTGCCCGATCGCATCGAGCTCTTTCGTCGTCATTCCTGGCGTGACGGCCTGAGCCATCTCATCCCTTGCCCGGGCGACAATTCTTCCAATCTCACGCAACGCATCATAATCGTAATCAAACATCATAATCCCTCTCAATCTAATAATCGGTTTTGGTATAAGTATTCTTCTGATAGATCGGCGAACAAAAACATGCCGTCCGGCAACGGATAACTGAACGTCCGCGTCACTTCGTTAGAGCTGAAGTCGCGATAGTCTTCCGACAAATAGCCCCGTCCGCGAACGCTCATCGCCGCCATCGTTCTGATAAAGTATGGTCGAAAACTCCAGTTATAGCCCCGGTACGTGTTGTCGACTTTCCAAACATGTTGCTCTTGGTAGACGTTCGCACTCGTCTGGAAGCCAGTTTGGTCGGTCAAGTAGTAGCGAACGAGCATCCCTTCTAATTTAGGGGCGATATGGAGCAGCCATTCATCCTTCTTATCCCGTGACCATTTCCCGGTTTGGACGAGCTCCGCGACTTTTCCGTGAAGTTCGAATTCCAGCTCATACAACCGCTTCAATCGCTCTTGGTCGTGCAGGAAGAACGCTGGAACTTCTTGCGTCAGCACACTCATTCCTTTTGCTTCACGCGGCGGGAAATCCTCTTGACGACCTAACAAGCCACCCATGTAGTAACTTCCACCGTGCTGCCAAGCGTAACGCAACTGACCGAGATGATCGATTGACTTATAAAGCAGCGGGGCCCCGAGTTTCGAAGCGATGTATTCCATCGTCTGGAGCATTTGGGGGTAAGTCACCGACAACGTCTTCTTCTCGACCATCGTTGCTAAATCGACAAGCAACAACTCCGGTGCAATCGTCATGATGTCCTCGATACTCGTCGACTCCGCAAAGTCGAGCGCGACTCTCACACCAGAAGATCGATAATATTGAACGACGCGGGACAGACGAGACACATCAACGAGCTCGGTCCCTTGAAGTGTCACAAATATCCGGTGGAGCGGGAAGTTCAATTCCCGTAACGGTGCTAAAAATGCTTCGCCCCCTTCTTCAAGGATCCATTCCGACCGGCAGCGGAACGTGACGAACTGCTTTTCGTCACGCAACGCTTCGGCGGCCAATCGTTCCATCCGTTTGGCGATGTCGAGTTGATACTCGACCGGTACGTCGTCATCGTAAAAGAACGGGGTGAGCGACTCGCCCCTGAAATGGCCGTGTACCATGTACCCTTCCACTTGAAACGTGGCCGCCCCGAAGATCGGTTCATATGTCACTTCGACTTCATTTGGATTCATCATCACATCCACTGCGTCCAATTGGATCACCTCATCCTCATTTTTGAAACAAGAAAACGAGCCGGTTTCAGCTCGCTCGTGTATGCACATACATATAGGCACCGAAACAAGCAATAAAATACACGATACTCATCACACCGTATCCGATTCCCATCTTCCCGCCGACGCCGATGGCCATGACTAACCAAATCATCGCGCCAAACAAAAGTGTGGCGACCGGAATATATCGGAAATTCGGACGTGCTGTCCGCATAACAATCGGTTTCAATGCTAGGACGCACGCCAATAATATGACGAGACCTAAACCTAGTTCTACCATCCGTTGACACCTCATCCTTCAATCTCTACTCGTTCAGTGTAGCATGAGACAAATAAAAAAACCGCAAATCCACTTAAGGAAATGCGGTTTTCGTTTTATCGATTAGTCACGCGGACGACGTGGGCCACGGTCTTCTGATGAGCGACGACGATCGTCAGTCCCACCAGTGCGTTTTCCACGGTATCCACCGCCACCGCTACGTTCGCCTGAGCGTCCGCCACGGTCTCCGCCGCCAGTGCGACGGTCTCCGCCACCACTGCGTGCGCCACCACGGTATCCACCGCGGTCGTTGCGTCCACCTTGACGTTTCACACGAACTGGTTCTGCGTAAGAGATTTCAACAGGTGTTGAATCTGGCTCTTTCGTCAAACCACGAAGTGCTGCTGCGAGAAGCTCGACTGCTTCGTACTCTTCAAGGAGCTCAGTCGCAAGTTGCGTGTAAGCTTTGAAATCGCCCGCTTGAACGCGTTCGATCAAATCTTCAGCTGATTGCTTTTGGTTTCCTTCGAGTACTTCTGCGATCGTCGGTACGTGACGACGGTTCATTTTCTTGTTCGTCACACGCTCGATTGACTTCACTTGACCGAATTCACGTGGCGTGATGAACGTAAGGGCAGTACCTGTTTTACCAGCACGGCCTGTACGTCCGATACGGTGCACGTAGCTTTCCGGATCTTGTGGGACGTCAAAGTTGTAAACGTGTGTGACACCTGTGATATCAAGTCCACGCGCCGCTACATCTGTTGCGACCAAGATGTCGATCGTGCCGTTTTTGAAACGACGGATGACTTGGTCACGTTTTGATTGCGTCAAGTCACCGTGAAGGCCATCAGCCGTGTAACCACGTTTGATGAGTGCTTCTGTAACTTCGTCAACACGTTTCTTCGTACGAGCGAAGATGATGCTGAGTTCTGGTGAGTCGATGTCGATCAAACGGCAAAGCGTATCGAATTTTTGGTTTTCACGCAATTCGAGGAACTGTTGGTTGATGTTTTCAACTGTCATTTCCTTCGCTTTTACTTTGATGATCGTTGGCGACTTCATGAAGCGCTCAGCAATCTTCTTGATTTGTGGTGGCATTGTCGCTGAGAAGAGAAGCGTTTGACGTTCAGCCGGAAGGCCTTTCAAAATCATCTCGATATCTTCAACGAAGCCCATGTTGAGCATTTCATCCGCCTCATCCAAGATCACTGTTTGGATCTCATCGAGTTTGATCGTCTTACGTTTCATGTGGTCCATGAGACGTCCAGGTGTCGCAACGACGATTTGCGGGTTCTTTTTCAAGCCGCGGATTTGACGGTCGATTTGTTGACCACCATATACAGGAAGTGCGTATACACGCTTCGCTTCCCCGATTTTGTTCAATTCTTCTGCAACTTGAATCGCAAGTTCACGTGTCGGTGCAAGAACAAGTGCTTGGACTTGACGCGCCTTTGTGTCGATTCGCTCAATTGTCGGAATACCGAAAGCTGCTGTTTTCCCTGTACCTGTTTGTGCTTGACCTAATACGTCCACTCCTGTGAGTGCGATTGGAATTGTTTCAGCTTGGATCGGTGTCGCTTCCTCGAAGCCCATTTTGAGTACACCTTTTACTAATGCATCACTTAACTGTAAATCTTGAAATTTTGTCAAATTATATTCTCCTTTGTTCATGCAAAAAACGTCTGAGGTTGGTTCTGCAGACGTTCTTTAAATGTTTCCTCGTAGTCAACTCTTATTACTATACCGCATTTGTTTCTAAAATGAAAGAAATACATTCTAAAACTTTTTTCGGCCACCTGTACATGAGTAATCTTATTTCAATTTATACCCGTTGTCGAGTTTTTCAACTTGCTTTTCTTTCAAGAGCTTCCCGAGCGCCCGTTTGAAGGCCGCCTTGCTCATGCCAAACTCACGGTCGATCACGTCCGGGGCTGTCTTGTCGCCGTAAGGCATTTCACCGCCGCGTTCTTCGATGTAAGAACGAATGCTTTCTGCATCCGGGTCGATTGCTTCGTACGCCCGTGGTTTCATCGACACAAGAACGGTGCCGTCTTGTTTCACTTGCGTCACACGTACTGCTAACTGTTCGCCGAGACGCGGCCATCGCGTCATCTCTGCTTCATGTAAGAAACCGAGTGATTCGTTCTCGACCCAGACGTTGACACCGACATCGCGTTTATTGACGACGATCGCTTGAACGTCTTGATTGCCCCACTCTTCTTTGGCGGGACGGGCGAGCAAGTTCAAATACGCATAATGAGCCGGTTCTCCGAGCAGACGGCCTTTTTGATCGTACTTGAGACGGACGCATAGCTTATCGCCTTCTTTTGGCCAATATGTCCGGTTTTCAGGAAGGTCGTCGAGCGAGACGAGCACGTCCTTTTGAATGCCGATGTTGACGAAGACGCCCGTATTGTAGCGAACGCCTGTCACCTCGAACCATTCATATTCATCAAACGATACGTTCGGAATCGTCATCGTCGAAGCGAGACGGCCTTCCGAGTCATGATATAGGAAGACACGCACCGTTTGACCGACTGTGACTTCTTCTGTTTGTTCTTTCCGATGAAGTAATACCTCTTCACGGCCGTTCCCAATAAATACGCCAAAATCGGCTGAACGTTCCGCAACTAGATCGACTACATCTCCTGCACGTAATACCATTCTATACACATCCTTTTTCATCTTATTACTGTCAGTATACCTACCTACACACGTTCTTAATCATATCACGTTCCTTTTCCTGCTTCAGGTCAATTGTGTCCAATTTGTGAACGGGACAATGAACCACCCAACCGTCAAGCTTCTAAATCGACCGAGTATCAGACGGAATTTTGTGACAATTTTGTGAACAATGTTTTTCCATCTAGTATCCACTTTTTGAAAACGTTATTATTAAAGGAGTGTTGTTTATAAATCAGGTTTCAGCAATGTCCGAACGGGGGAAATAAAATGTTTGATGTTCAATCTCGCTCATTTGCGAAACGCTTCATGAAGGGCCTTTTGATTGCATTCTTCGCTCTTCTAGCTTCGCTGAGTTTCATATTCTCAAACGGTGTCGATACGAACGTGTCGTCTTCCGTCACGATGGTTCAAGAGTAAGCGCCCTCTCGCTCGTCAGAAGGCGTTTTTTTGTTTTGTTCGACAAAAAAAGGAATTTTTTGCTCACTTGTCGAACGAGAAATACGTTCGGTTTTTTCAATTGAATCATCTGGGAAGGGAGAGTCACTCATGCTATTTTATTTTCTCACCACGATTCTTTCAGTCGTCGGTTTGTCCGTCTCGCTCCAAACCGGTTTTTTCAAAGATCCGATCGGCACATTCTTGTTCGCGGCACTGCTCGCCATGGGTCTATCTTCATTTAAACAGCTTATCGCACAAATGAACGTGCTCCTGAAAGAAAGGCGCAATCAAAAGCGCATCGATCGCATCGTCGCTCGCATGCACTCCAGTTCACGCAAACGCTCTACATAACGCTCGTGTTCCCACTCCACTTTTGGTATTCTATTCTAGATAGAAGAGCACAACGGACTTGGACCGTAGGAGGCACAAACACGAATGAATGAAATCCCTTTATCGAACGAATGGCTGTTACGCTATTCACCCGTCATGGAGCTGTGGCTGAAAGAAGACGGCATTTTGCTCGTCGATGACGACAATCGAATCCGCCTCACCTTAGAAATTGGCAGTGATCACGTGATGCAGTTTAAGAGCATCGAGCAAGACGGTGCCTACTTTGTCGTTGACCCGGTGAATAAACGAATTACGTTCGAACTCGAGGAAGAAGAAGAGGAAACCGATTCTCGCTTCTGGGAATAAAGATTCATGTCTAAGAGTCAGATTCTCTGTGTGAGAAGAAGACTCTTTCTTGCTGTTTGGCTCTATTTTGAAAAGGAGATTGATACTATGTTACGCACCGCCATTTGGTTTTTCTCGTTCTTCGCCGTCTTGCCCGTCTTGCTTCCGTTTTATCCGAAAGCAAAACGACTCGACGTACCGGCACGATACGATTACGTTCAAAAAATCGCCTACAACTGGGCCGGCTTCTTATTGAAAGTGGCCGGAGCCCGAGTCCGTGTGCACGGACAAGAACATATTCCGAACGAACCGGTCGTCTACGTCGCCAACCACCAAGGAAACTTCGACATCCCGATCATGATCACGGCGACAAAGCACCCGAAAGCGTTCATCTCAAAAATCGAAGTCAAAAAAATTCCGATGATCGCGGGTTGGATGGAATTGATGGGTTGCATCTTTATCGATCGCAGTGACCGCCGCCAATCCGTCAAAGCGATCCGTGCCGGTGTCGAGACGATCCAATCCGGACAGTCCATCATCATCTTCCCGGAAGGCACTCGTTCAAAAGGTGGGCCGATGAAAGAGTTTAAAGCCGGCAGCCTGACGCTCGCTACGTCGAGCGGAGCAAAAATCGTTCCGGTGGCGATCAACGGCAGCCATCACCTGCTCGAAATGAAAAATCGGATTAGACCGGGTATCGTCGATGTGACGTTTTTACCGGCCATCGACCCGGCCGACGTCTCGAATAAAGAATTGACAGCGAAAGTAGAAGCGATGATTCGCCAAGTCGTTGAAGGAGGTTCCAAATGAGTTTATTAACAATCGAAGGCATCCGTAAAGAGTTCGCCGACAAAGTCTTGTTTGACGACGTCACGATGACGATTCATCCCGGTAACCGGATTGGCGTCATCGGCGTCAACGGTTCTGGGAAATCGACGTTCTTAAAAATCATTGCCGGCGTCGAAACAGCCGACAAAGGCACGATGCAACATCCGAACGACTATCGGATTCGTTATTTGACGCAAACCGTTGATTTCGCTCCCGGTCAGACAATTTTAGACGCCTTGTTCACAAGCAACACCCCATCCGTCATGGCGTTAAAACAATACGAGCTCGCTCGCCAAGCACTCGAGGCGAACCCATCGAGCGAGCAATGGCTCGAACGTTTCATGAAAGCACAGCAAGCGGTCGATGCCGCTGACGCTTGGGAAACGGAAGCGAAGCTGAAGTCGATCTTGAATCGGCTTGGGTTACCTGACGTGTCGGCCGAGATCAGTTCCCTCTCCGGGGGCCAACAAAAACGGGTCGCGCTCGCTGCGGCCTTGCTCGACGAAGCCGACTTGCTCTTACTCGACGAGCCGACGAACGAACTCGACGCCGATACGATCGCTTGGCTCGAGACGGTTCTCGCGGACTACCGAGGCGCGATCTTGCTCATCACCCACGACCGTTATTTCTTGAACCGGGTGACGAACCATATTCTCGAGATTGCCGACGGCACGTCTTACTTTTATGACGGGAACTATGAACTGTTCCTCGAGAAACGGGCCGAACGCAAAGCCCGCTCTCAGTCGATGGAACAAAAGCGGCAAAACATCTTGCGACGCGAGCTCGCTTGGCTACGCCGCGGTGCCAAAGCTCGGACGACGAAACAGAAAGCCCGGATTCAACGTGTCGAGGGCTTAAAGCAGCAAGAGGCACTCGCCGAAGACGATGCGCTCGACGTATCGGTCGGTTCACGCCGGCTCGGAAAAAAAGTCATCGAAGTCGAACAGTTATCGTTCCAGTATGCGGACACGCCGCTCATTCACGATTTCAGCTGGCTGTTCGGACGCCGAGAACGATACGGCATCGTTGGACCGAACGGGAGCGGCAAGACGACGCTCATGAACTTGCTCGCCGGTCGCATCGAACCGACGTCAGGCACGGTCGTCCACGGTGAGACGGTTCACATCGGTTACTACGGTCAACAAGTCGAATTTGACGATACGACGCGACGGGTCATCGACGAGATCGAACGGATCGCCCAAGTCATCTACACACCGGACGGCGAGACGATCACCGCCGGTCAAATGCTCGAGCGTTTCTTGTTCACACCGGACGCCCAATATAAACCGATCAGTAAACTGTCCGGTGGCGAGAAGCGTCGTCTTGTGTTGCTGCGGATTTTGATGGATGAGCCGAATGTCTTGTTCTTAGATGAGCCGACGAACGATCTCGATACGGAAACGTTGTCGGTTTTAGAGGACTACTTAGAGTCGTTCCCAGGAACCGTCATCGCCGTCAGTCACGACCGTTACTTCCTTGACCGTATCGCCGAGCAACTGATCGCCTTCGAAGAGGGGACGATCAACGTCTACCACGCCGAATATAGCGACTATCTGGCCGAGCTTCAAGACGAGGCACGGCAGCTTAAAAAAGAACCGAAAGACAAGAAAGAACGCGCCAAAGCCGACGTCGTCAAGTTCACTTTTAAAGAACAAAAAGAGTGGGAGACGATCGAGGAAGAGATCGCTATAACCGAACAGAAAATCGAAGCCGCAGAAGCGCGACTCGCCGATGCCGGTAGCGATCTCGGGAAAGTGAACGATCTTTACGATGAAATCAGTACCCTCAAGCAAACACTCGAAGAAAAAATGGAGCGCTGGGAGTACTTGTCTGAAATCGATGAACAAATTCAGGCTCAGAAAAAATAAAAAAAGACGGATCACAATTTAACATTGTGGTCCGTCTTTTTTCGCTATGTAGCCGTATACGTACACGTCGTATGTTTGATTGCCTTGGCGCATATAGTGGCGCAGCGTTCCTTCACGAATGAAACCGTTGCGTTCTAACAGTTGCTGCGAAGGGATATTTTCAGGATAGACGATAGCCCCGACTCGCTCGATATCTGCGGAACACGCAGCAAACGTCAATGCCGCCTGCAATGCCTCTGTCGCGTAGCCGTTCCGTCAATAACGCGGATGGATCTCATAACCGATTTCGGCACGTCGATGGCGCGGGGCGCGATTGTGGAATCCGATCGTCCCCATCAACTCGGGGTGACCTTTCCTCATAATGCCCCAGCGCATGATCGATCCGTCGGCAATCCCTTCTAGCATCCCGAATAGCATTTGTTCCGTCTGCTCAAGCGATTGATGCGGCTCCATCCCATAATGGCGCAACACGTCGACGTTTGAAAAAATCGTGTGTAACTGCTCCGCATCGGTCGATTGTAACTGCCGTAACTGCAGTCGTTCCGTTTCAATCGTTGGAATCATCCCGTTCCCCCCCGTCCGAGTGATTATTTGTCCACTAAATTATGTTGAAACGCATAGACGACCGCTTGCGTCCGGTCATAGACGTCAAGCTTCGTCAAAATGTTCGAGACGTGCGTCTTCACCGTCTTCAACGAAATGTATAATTCATCGGCGATGACTTGGTTCGCCTTGCCTTCGGCCATCAGTTGCAAAATCTCGCGTTCCCGTGCCGTCAAACTTTCATGAAGGGTCGTCTCCGGGTGCCGCAGACGTTCGAGCATCTTGCCGGTCACTTGTGCGGCCATGACCGGATTACCGGCTGCCGTCTGACGGATCGCGTCGGCGATTTCATTCGCGTTCGCCGTCTTCAAGACATAACTCATCGCACCGGCCTCGATGACCGGATACACTTTTTCATCGTCCAAAAAGCTCGTCACGACTAAGATTTTCGCATCTTTCCAGCTCGCTTTAATACGCTTCGTCGACTCGACTCCGTCCACAGGTTCCATCACGAGGTCCATCAAGACGACGTCCGGTTTTTCAGCGATGGCGAGCTCCGCTCCGGTCGCCCCGTCCGACGCTTCCCCGACTACTTCAATGTCCGGCTGTGTCGACAGAAATGCCGAGACACCGGCCCGGACCATTTCATGATCATCAATCAATACGACTCGAATCATTCTAACCCCTCCACTTGTTGTTTCACACGCACTTCGATTTGTGTACCGACTCCAGGCACGCTGACGAGACGTAACGTCCCGCCGACTTCGGCCGTTCTCTCTCTTATCGATTGTAAGCCATATGAGGCGACTTGTGTATCCTCGACGTTAAAACCGATCCCGTCGTCATTTATTTTCAAGATGACCGTCTGTTGGACGGTCCGCATTTCGATTTCGAGCCGCTTCGCCTTGGCATGCCTGAGCGTATTGCTGATCGCTTCTTGAACGATACGGAACAACTCATTTTCCGTATGGCGTGACAATTTCACTTCCTCGAGACGCCAGACGAGCTCGGTCGATTGCTTGCGGGACAGTTCTTCTAACAGACGTTCAATCCCCGTCTTCAAGGTCATCCCTTCTAACTCGACGGGACGAAGCTGCAACAAGAGCGAACGCATCTCGGCCTGGGCGGTCTGTGCCATGACTTCGACTTGACCGATCTGTTTAGCGGCGAGTTCCGGTTTCGATTCGATCGTCTGCTTGACCGCTGTCGTCATCATCGAGATCGCATAGAGCTGTTGACTGACCGAGTCGTGCAGCTCACGGGCGACACGACGACGTTCTTCGACGACCGCCTCGCTACGTGCCTCTTCGACACTGACCGGCCGATCGCCGACCCGTTTGGCGACCTCGATCATCTCCGTACGTTGTTTGCTGATGCGGACAATCCGTTCAAGCGTATCGCGGTACGGCGATAACGGCCGGAACGTGATCTCTTTTTGATTCTCGAGCTTCCATAGGGCAATCGCCACTTCACGGAAATCCCGGCGCAAGTAAAAGTAAGACCCAACTCCGAATATGCTGCCGATCAAGACGGCGATGACAACGATAGACACACCGAAAGGCAACCCTTCTTCACGTGTAAATAAATCTCGGAGTGAAGTCGAGTCACCTATTAGAAATGCAATCGTCACGAATAACGCTGTCAGTAGGCTGCTGAATAACTGGTGCCAGACGACCGTCCTTGGGTAAGAATCCTTCTTCATACGGTCATCACCTCGACGCTTCCGCTCATGAGCACGATATGAATCCGGACTTTTCGCGTCGCCGCTTGGTACTCATCAGACGCCGTATAAAAACGGCGGTTGAACACCGGTGAATAGTTCGATTCATCGACTTGGATCTTGCCAAAACCGATTGAGGCATCGATCGAGTAATCGTAACCGGCTGGGATGAGGATACGGATATCCCCGGCGAGTCCGTTCAAGAGCAAGAACGTCTCCCCTTCTGGAATGATGGCGCGCGATAAATCCATCTCGACGTCGCGCAGCAAAAAGAATTCATTCGTGTCTTGCAAGACGTAATGACCCGACTCTTTCGTCCCGAACGAAAACGCCTGTTCTTGACGAATATGCGACCGGAACCGACTCGACTCAAGCGGTCGATTTTTATACAAACGGTACCCGAACATGAGTAACAATCCTGACAAGACGAACCCGAACGCGGCCGAAGAAAAGATGAGTCCGACGAGCATCACGCCGCCAATTCCATAAAAGATATAACTGATCGGCTGATTTCCTTTCCGGCTGAAGCGACGCCCGATATAAAGCAACAAGAGCGGCACAATCATGCTGAAGAGGACGCTGTTCCCACCCGTCACGATGTCGATAAATAGTCCGATGGCAAATAAAATAATCATGAAGCCGATAATTTGGCGTGTGTTCCAACGTTCCACTCTGCTTCCCCCTCCCTAACGATATGTACAATGAAGCAAAGAAGCGATGGCCCGAAAATACTCTGGACCATCGCTGAACTGTTACGTCAGTCTTGTTTAAAGCGACGCTCAAGTTCTTTTAGTTTTGCTTCGAAATCATCTTCGTCCGCCGCGTCGGTTTTTTCTTCGGCCGCAGGTTCTTCCTTCGTTGCGTCTTTCTTCTCTTCTTCTGTGAACGGATGCGACTTCGATGTGTCCGCTCCGAAGATTTGATCGAGCGCACCTTTCAACAAATCAAGGTTCTCACGCATCGCGAACTCGTAACGTTTGTTTTGCATCTCGTCGAGTTTAAGGCGCATCTCGAGGGCACGGCGCTCAAGAGCGTCAAGTTCACGACCGCCTTCGTCGAGCAAGCCTTCGAAGTAGCGATACTGTTCACCGTAATGTTTTGACTCGAGAGCGGCGCGTTCAGCCAGTTTCTCTTCGCCGGCTTGTTTCGCGAGCTCTGTCTGTTCGTAGCGCTTGTCAGCCATCAATTTGGCATCGTCACGCTTCGTCGCGAGTTCGCCGAGCAACGCCTTCTGACGCTCGACGAGACGTTCGACCGACAACGCTTCTTTTTCAGCACCGCGGATATGGCGGTTCAATTCGGCTTCCCCACTCGAGCGTGGCGCCTCTTTTTCTTGATACTTTTTCATTTCTTTTGAAAATTCTTTCGTCAACTCGTTAGCTAAATCACGAAACTGATCAAATGGTGTCTTCATCATAAAATCCTCCTTCTAAAAACTTAGCGACGGTTTACAAACTTTTGCCAGACTTGATCGAACGATTGGAAGCTGCTACGACTAGCACGCGACCCGTCCGCATTTAAAATCTCAACGTCCCGCTTTTGGTTGGCATACATCATATACCCTTTAAACAACATCCATGCCACCACAATTCCGATTAACGCCCAAATATTCGACAAAATCGTGATGATCCCGATCACGGCGAGCAAGCCGTAACCGATTTTTGCGCCGACATGTGTCACGGCCATGAATCTGACTCCAGCCCAAAGTGCTAAGAGCGCCCCCAAACCAAACATGATCATATTTGGTAAAAAGCCGATTAGGACGAGAACTAGAGAGATTGCCGCCACGATGAACAACACTTGCTTCACTTGGCGATTCATCTGTCATCCCTCCTCATTAAGTACACTCTTATCATAATACGCCATTTAAAAGATGGCGACGAGCGGAAGGCTTGTTTTCCCTCGGTCTGTAGACTGAGATGATAGCGTTATCAGAAAATGTGGTACAGTGAATGTATCGAACAATGAAAGGATGATGTTTTATGAGCACCTTACAAACAGCCGTATACACCTTGTCAGCCAACAGGAGGGCAGTTGTCCTCCACAATTAAAAGGAGGATTCGATTTGGATCACACAACAACGGGGCGTGTCACGGCACAGTTCCAACATATGTACACCGTAACGACAGCGGACGCTGCTTTCACATGCGGGATATCGGGCAAATTTCGCCACGAGGCGATGAGCGAGCGCGACTATCCGGTCATCGGCGACTTCGTCGAGTTCACGGTTCGTGAGCACGGTCAAGGTACGGTTCGACGTCTCCTTGAACGACGGACTGTTCTTTCACGGACAGCCGCCGGCAACGAGACGCGCGAACAACTGATCTGCGCGAACGTCGACTATATTCTAATCACGATGGCGTGCGGCCACGATTTCAATCTACGCCGGCTCGAGCGTTACTCGCTCGCCGCCTGGGAGACGGGGGCGACACCGCTTATCGTCTTAACGAAGGCTGATCAAGTACCTGATGTGGCCCCACTCGTTCAAGACATCCAACTGACGACGCCAGGAATTGACGTCTTCCCGGTCAGCTCGATCACCGGCGACGGGGTCGAGGCATTGCGAACTGCGCTGCCGAGCGGGAGCACGCTCGTCCTCGTCGGTTCGTCCGGTGTCGGGAAGTCGACGCTGACAAACGCGCTTGCCGGGAAAACACTCGCCGAGACGCAAGCCGTCCGCGAAAGCGACGAGCGCGGCAAGCATACGACGACGCACCGCGAACTATTCCGCGTCGACGACTTCTTCATCATCGACACGCCCGGCATGCGTGAGTTCGGTCTTTGGGACGGCGCCGATCATCTCGACGACACGTTCAGCGATATCGAGGAGTTGTCAGAACGATGCCGGTTCCGTGACTGCTCGCATCAAGCCGAACCCGGTTGTGCCGTTCGCGACGCGATTGCGACCGGTGCGCTCGATAAAAAACGGTATGCGAGTTACGTCAAACTCGAACGCGAGCTGCGTTACGCTGAAAAACGCCAAGCCGAAGCGGCACGACTAGCAGAAAAGAAACAGCGCAAAACAAAAGCATGAAATCAAAGGAGTTGCGGAATATCCGCGACTCTTTTTGTTTTCGTTTATGATTAGTACCAAATGTTAAGACCAATTCTACATATATGAACAATCGTTCAGAAATAATTGCGTCCATAGCAGGTAAAACGCTCGAAAGTAAGCGGTTTCTTCGATACAATGTAGTCGATTGTGACAGACAAAAAATCGTACGCACACAGGGAGAGAGTTATGAAAACATTGAACGAACGCGCACTCGAGATGCATGCTTTGCACCACGGTAAATTGGAAACGACACCAAAAGTCGACGTCGACACGACAGAAGCGCTCAGCCTCGCCTACTCACCGGGCGTCGCCGAACCGTGCCGCCGCATCGCTGAAAATAAAGAGCTGTCCTATGAATATACGTTGCGCGCCAACACGGTCGCCGTCGTCTCGGACGGAAGCGCCGTACTCGGGCTCGGCAACATCGGTCCGGAAGCGGCGTTGCCGGTCATGGAAGGCAAGGCCGTCCTGTTCAAAAGTTTCGCCGGGGTCGATGCGTTCCCGATTTGTTTAGACACACACAACGTCGATGAGATCGTGCGGACGGTCGAACTGCTCGCCCCGACGTTCGGCGCCGTCAACTTAGAAGACATCAAGGCACCCGAATGTTTTGAGATCGAGGCCCGGTTGAAGCAGACGCTCCCGATCCCGGTCTTCCATGACGATCAACACGGGACGGCCATCGTCGTCTTGGCCGGCCTCGTCAATGCACTCCGTTTAGTCGACAAAGCGATGCCTGAACTGCGTGTCGTCATGAACGGAGCCGGGGCCGCCGGAATCGCCATCGCCAAGCTGCTCAAGCGCTTCGGCGTAGAGGATCTCGTCATCTGTGATACGAAAGGTGCGATCTATGAAGGACGCGCCGACGGCATGAACCCGTTCAAAGACCAGATCGCCAAGGCGACGAACCGGAAGCTCCACGTCGGCACACTCTCAGACGTGCTCGAGGGGGCCGACGTCTTCATCGGTGTCTCGGCCGCAGGCGCCGTCACCGAGGACATGGTCCGCTCGATGGCCACAGATTCGATCATCTTCGCCCTCGCGAACCCAGTGCCGG
This sequence comes from Exiguobacterium sp. SH31, assembly GCF_001816105.1. Taxonomy (NCBI): domain Bacteria; kingdom Bacillati; phylum Bacillota; class Bacilli; order Caryophanales; genus Exiguobacterium; species Exiguobacterium sp. SH31. The sequence continues at coordinate 29,467 of NZ_LYTG01000083.1, read as the reverse complement.
AGATTATGCCGAATCTCGCGACTTCCGCTGGTGCCCGCATCGTCGCGACCGGTCGCTCGGACTTCGCCAACCAAGTGAACAACGTCCTCGCCTTCCCCGGTATTTTCCGTGGGGCGCTCGACGTCCGGGCGTCAGAGATCAACGAAGAGATGAAAGAAGCGGCCGTCCATGCGATCGCCGACTTGTTGACAGAGGACGACCTCGCGAACGGCATCGTCATCCCGAGCCCGTTCGACGAGCGGGTCGCACCGGCCGTCGCGATCGCCGTCGCGAAGACTGCTGTCGAGACCGGTGTCGCCAACCGTCCGCTCGACGAGGACGCCATTCGCTGCCACGTACGTGATAAGCGGCTATAACACGAAAAACTGCGCAGACCATAACGGTCTGCGCAGTTTTTTAGACTGTACCTTGTAAGATTCCTTCCGCCCACTCGACTTCTTCCGTCGTCGGTGGTTTGATGCCTTTTAACGGATAGTCGAGGCCGAGCGCCTCCCATTTATAGACGCCCATCTCATGATACGGCAAGATTTCGACTTTCTCGACGTGGTCGAGTTTTTGAATGAACGCCGCCGTGCGCCGGAGCGCCCCTTCGTCAAGCGTCCATTCCGGGACAAGGACGTGGCGAATCCACATTTTCGTTCCGCGCTCGGATAAGTGTTCAGCAAGCGCGAGCGTGTTGGCGTTGCTCCGTCCTGTCAGTTTCTTGCACATGTCGTCATCGATGTGTTTAATATCGAGCAAGACGAGGTCGGTATGGTCTAAGATGGCGTCAAGGTTAGGGGGACGGAGTGCACCCGACGTATCGAGCGTCGTGTGGAGCCCGTGTTTTTTCGCTTCACGCAACAGCGCTTCTAAAAACTCTGGCTGCGCGAGCGGATCGCCCCCTGAAATTGTAATGCCGCCTTTTGATGCTTCCATGAACGGACGATAGCTGAGCGCTTCTTGAATGACGTCCTCGGCCGAACGATGGTTATTCTTTTTAAAATCCCACGTATCAGCGTTGTGGCAATACAAGCAGCGAAGCGCACAACCTTGCAAAAAGACGATAAAACGAATTCCCGGGCCGTCAACGGTTCCAAACGATTCGACCGAGTGTACATATCCCATTGTCATCGAGATGACCTCCTAACGAATGAGCGGCCTTCAAGCGAAGGCCGCCAAGCCTTTACTTATAATGAACCGTGGAACGTCCGGTTGATGACGTCGATCTGTTGCTCGCGTGTCAACTTGATGAAGTTGACGGCGTAACCTGATACGCGGATCGTGAGCTGCGGATACTCTTCTGGATGTTCCATGGCGTCGAGCAACGTCTCACGGTTGAAGACGTTGACGTTCAAGTGGTGACCTTTGTGCTCGCCACCCATATAGCCGTCAAGAAGTGCCGCCAAGTTAAGTTCACGTGCGACGTCTTCTTTACCGAGTGCTTTCGGTACGATCGAGAACGTGTATGAGATACCGTCTTGCGCGTGTTCGAACGGAAGTTTAGCGACTGACGAGAGTGACGCTGCCGCTCCTTTCGTATCGCGGCCGTGCATCGGGTTCGCACCCGGTGCGAACGGCTCACCAGCACGACGGCCGTCCGGTGTATTACCTGTTTTCTTGCCGTAGACGACGTTCGACGTGATCGTCAAGACCGATTGCGTATGAAGCGCGTCGCGGTACGTTTTGTGTTTCCGGACTTTTTCCATGAACGATTCTACGAGTTCGACAGCGATCGCGTCGACACGGTCATCGTTGTTCCCGAATTTCGGGAAGTCGCCTTCTGTTTCAAAGTCGACAGCGATGCCGAATTCATTTCGGACCGGTTTGACCGTCGCATATTTGATTGCTGACAAGCTGTCCGCCGTCACCGAAAGGCCAGCGATACCACAAGCCATCGTCCGTAAGATTTCAGGGTCGTGGAGCGCCATTTCAATCCGTTCGTACGCATATTTATCATGCATGAAGTGAATGACGTTGAGTGTGTTGACGTAAAGCTCCGCGAGCCAGTCGAGCGTCCGGTCGAAGTCAGCGTACACTTTGTCGTACGTGAGGACGTCTTCTGTGTTCATGTCCCAAGCCGGAGCGATTTGATCGCCGCTTTTCTCATCGCGTCCACCGTTCATGCTGTAGAGGAGTGCTTTCGCCATATTGGCACGGGCCCCGAAGAACTGCATCTGTTTGCCGATCTTCATCGGTGACACACAGCAGGCGATGCCGTAATCGTCACCAAACTCTGGAAGCATGAGGTCGTCGTTCTCATATTGGATTGCTGACGTCTCAATTGACATCTTCGCGCAATATTGTTTGAATCCTTCCGGTAATTTCGTCGACCAAAGTACCGTCAAGTTCGGTTCTGGTGCCGGGCCGAGGTTTGTGAGCGAGTGAAGGAAACGGAACGAGCTCTTCGTGACGTTCGAACGGCCATCCTCACTCATCCCACCGATTGATTCCGTGACCCACGTTGGATCTCCAGAGAACAATTCGTTATAGTCAGGCGTCCGCAAGAATTTGACGATGCGGAGTTTCATGATGAAGTGATCGACGATTTCTTGGACGTCTGACTCTGTCAAACGGCCCGCCGCCATGTCACGCTCAGCGTACACGTCAAGGAATGTCGATACGCGTCCGAGAGACATCGCCGCACCGTTTTGTTCTTTGACAGCTGCAAGGTAAGCGAGATATACCCATTGATAGGCTTCTTGCGTCGTTTCAGCCGGGCGACCGAGGTCGAATCCGTAAGCAGCGCCGAGTTGTTTCAATTCTTGAAGGGCACGAAGCTGTTCAGACATCTCTTCCCGCGTCCGAATGTCTGCTTCCGAGAGGAAACCGCCATTGTTCGCCAAATCTTTTTTACGCTCGGCAATCAAGAAGTCTAAACCGTACAAGGCAACGCGACGGTAGTCACCGATGATCCGACCACGTCCGTATGCGTCTGGGAGACCTGTGATGATCCCTGACTTACGTGCTGCCCGCATCTCTGGTGTGTAGGCATCGAAAACACCTTGGTTGTGTGTTTTACGAATGTCTGAATAGATTTTTGTGATTTCAGGATTTGGTTCGAAGCCGTATGACTCGAGCGCGGCGTCGACCATGCGAATGCCGCCGTTCGGATGAATCGAGCGTTTGAACGGTTCGTCCGTTTGGACACCGACGACTTTTTCAAGGTCTTTATTTAAGTACCCAGGTCCGTGTGAGATGATTGTCGACGGCGTGTTTTGATCGACATCCCAAACGCCCCCGCGTTCCCGTTCTTCTTTCGTCAATTCCATCACTTGTCCCCAAAGACGATTCGTCGCCTCTGTCGGTCCGACTAAGAAACGGTCATCCCCTGTATACTCGTGGCGGTTCAAGCGGATAAATTCACCGACATTCACTTCGTTCGTCCACTGTCCAGGAACAAATCCTGACCAGGCTGATTTAATTTCAGTTGCCATTATGGTCACTCCTCATAGTTGAGATAACTGCCTGATTCCTTATAATATGAGTGTACGTGAAAACGTGAACAATATGTTTTACATTCTTGTGAAAGTTGTAACAATCTCATGAACATTGGTGTTATGCCGTTTTTGTAAGCGCTATTTTATCTGTTATAGTCATTTTTTAACTTACATAGAAACAGACGAATCCCTGTCCGTTCACGTTCTTGTTAATCCTGTATTATCTTTAAAGAGTTGTGAAAAATCATACAGTTTTTGTAGTGACTTAACTCACAGGTTCGGGATAGAACTTGAATTTTTGCCTTATATCGAGCACAATGGAAGCAGAACATTGTAGAAGAGGAAGGGGTTCTTCCCATGACGTATGAACCATTAACAGCCGAGCATAACTTAAAAGCCGGTGACCGCATCTCCCTTAAAGTCGAAGAGGCTGGAGACAAGCGCGACGGATTTATCACAGAATTTGAAGAAAAAGGCTTTTGGATTCGCTTTGATGACGATATCGAGAATGAAGATTTCATTGATTTCCGTGACCATTTAATGGTCGCACTCGTGTCGCGCCCAATCGACGTCGCGACGACGTATCCAGAACTAAACGCCTATTCAAAATTGCTTAAAGAATTGGAATACCGCGTGTATCAAGGCTTCACGGTCGAAGGTGTCGAAGCCTCGCCTGAGCACATCGACGTGCACATCAAACTCGTCGAGGACGGACAAGTGTACACACAGACGCTCCGTTCATCAATTGACCAAGACACTGAACATGTTCGCTATATTTGAACCAGGGAGCGCTTATGCTTCCTTTGTTTTTGCCCAACGATAAGGAGAACTGATATGAACTTTACAAAACCATTCATTAACGAAGCCTGGGAACGCCTTGGCTTTAACGAACCGATGCCGGTCCAAGCGGAAGCGTTCCCGCCCCTTTTAGAAGGAAAAGACGTCACGATTGAAGCGCCGACAGGAACAGGTAAGACACTCGCTTATCTTTTACCCGCTATTGAAAAAATCGATGCCTCGAACGACCGGATCCAAGTCGTCATCGTCGCACCGACGCGCGAACTCGTCATGCAGATCCAAACGGTGGCGCAACGTTTCACCGAAAAAGGTGACGTCCGGATCGCCTCGTTCATCGGCGGCGTCGAACTGAAGCGCCAAATCGATCGCTTGAAGAAAAAACCGCATTTGATCGTCGGGACACCAGGACGTCTCGTTGAATTGATCGAGAAGAAAAAACTCAAACTGCACGAAACGCATACGATCGTGCTCGATGAAGCCGATCAAATCATCGACAGCGGATTGACGGAAGCGGCCGAGCGCATCATCAACCATACGGCGCACGAGCATCAAATCTCACTCGTCTCGGCGACATTGACGGACACGCTTCAAGCATGGGCTGCCCCGTTCTTGAAAGAACCGATTCACGTGAAGGTCGAACGGACTGTCAGTGCTCAAGTAACGTACGGCTATATGTTGACGACACGTCGCTATAAGCCAGAACTGCTTCGTCGCCTGTCACACGTCGATGGCGTCAAAGTGCTCGCCTTTATTAACAACCGCTCGTTCTTACCGCCGCTCAAAGGTGAGCTCGATAAGATGAAAGTGAACTATCGCATGCTCGATAGCTTGAAAGGGAAACGTGCCCGCGTCGAGACGCTCCGCGAATTCCGTAAAGGCGAATATCCGCTCCTCATCACGACGGGTCTCGCAGCGCGCGGACTCGACATCGATGAAGTGACGCACGTCGTTCATTTCGATTTACCTGAATCGACCGATGACTTCATCCACCGCTCTGGACGGACCGCTCGCGGTAACGCGGCCGGGACGGTCCTCTCGATCGTGACTCCGGAAGATTTGACGCACTTGAAATCGTTCGCCCGCCAGCTCGGTGTCGAATTGAAAGAGCTTGAGATTTACCGTGGCGAAGTCATCGAGAAACGGATCGAAGACAAACCGCCGGTCGTCAAACGTCCTGCAGACAAGCGAGGACCACGGCGATGAAAAAAGACCGGAAAGTAATTCCCTTCCCTTTGCTCGTCGAAGAGTCCGAATTGCTGGCCGAACTGAAAAAGTTATACGAGCAAGCGGCACTCGCACGCAGCACGCAGTGGACGAACTATATCCAAGAGATCGCTTCGGAAGGCACGTGGCACTTGAAAGACGCCGAACTGTTCCGCGATTTGTTCATCGATTGGGCCGTCTTCTTTGAGACGGATGAGGATGGGATGACACCGCATGGCCGCTATTTGGCGGACCACAAAGCTGACATGTCACCTGCTCTCTATCATGCCTTGCGCGGTCTCGCCGTCCCCCGGTGCTCTGTGTTTGAAGTGACCGAAGACGGCTTACGTGATTGGGAGACGAAAGAGACGTACAAGGTAATGCTACCGGAAGTACGCGAACCAGGCGACGTCATGCTCGGCAAGCTGCTCGACATCCGTGGCAGCTGGCGCTTCGGGTCGGCCTTCCTCGCACTTCCAGCGAAGATGGCTGGCAACGTAGCAGATCTGTACATCGACTTCATGGATGAGGTCGGTCCAGGTGCGTTCCTCGATCAATTCCCTGAGTTTTGCGCGGAACTGATCGATATGTTGCTTGATTTAGAAGAAGGGGTCATCATTCCAAAACCTTCCAAGTAAAAAAGAGGCAGCTCTCGCGCTGCCTCTTTTTTAATAGACATAATATTGGAATGAGTCGGGATTGACCTCTTTCCCTGTCACGGTCGCCTCTGAGACGAGGTCGGCTTCGTCATAGACATCGACTTCTGCCCCGTCTTTTGTCGGACTCACATGGTAAAGCAATCCATCGTAATAACTTGCTGTCCCGACTTCGCCTTGAATGATTGTCCGTGACGTTTCGGTTAACGTTTTTAAGTCGATACTCGTCTCCGTCCCATCGGCGAGAAGGGCCTGATACGTATCCCCGAATACGCTAGTTGCAATCGCTTCTTGCTCAACATCTAATGAAACGACCCGATTTTCTTCGACGTCGTAGACGTATAAGCCAGATAAAGACATATGTTCTGAATACGCTTCACCATCTTCTGCCTCGACCGTCTCTAAGCGTGTCGCTTGAATCGGGATGTAGCGATTGTCTTTCCCGATTGTCGTTCGCTGACCATCACCTAACGCGAATCCCCACGTTTCACCCATCACGTATTCAATGAGCACACCATCACGTGCGATTTTTTTCGTGTCAATCGTTGTTGTCGCTACGTCGAGCACTGCTACATGCTGATTCGTCAGTTCATAGTTTTCGTTATACACGATATGAACAGTACCGTCATAAACAAACATTCCGCCCCATCCACTGTCGACAATCGACTGTACGTTAGGAAACTCTGTCCGTTCGACCATATTCCCGTCTTTCGATTGCAATAATACGAGCGTGTCTTGGCCTTTTTGTCCGATAGCCACATAGCCGTCTTCCGTTTTAATTTGTTGCGCATAATTAAGTTGCTTTAAAGCACGAGCGAACGAGCGGTCTTGTCCCCCGATATCGCTTCGATATTGCATGACTTCGTCAATATAACTTCCATTGACAAATCGACTCCCATCAATAGACACCTCTACATCTTGACCCGATCGATCCATATCAGTAGCCGAGAGGCGTACCGCGCGATTTTTCCATACGGCCTCGTTCGAATCGACGTGTAACATCCAGTCGTCCTGGTTTTGTTCCCCACTGACGGCATATGTACCGATTCCCGCTACGATGATTGCGCCTAAAGCTGCGATATTCAGTATACGTCTCATATCACTTCACCTCACACACTTATTTTTTTTGTAAGTACTGTCGCGCAATTATCGTCAATGTCGCAACGCTGAAGAGAAACCCTATAACGAGGATGAGTGCGAGCTCATCCATAAACAAATATTGTTCAATGACATAAAAGATGGTTGACGGAATCGCGAGGACGCCTCCGATGAGCGCGATGGACACGAGCGGAGAAAAGATTGTTCGTTGCCATAAGCTCCGTTCCACCAATACGAACGTGAAGACTGTTAAGACGACGAAAGCGATAAGCATCACATGGATGATAAAATTGACGAATGATGTCGGATATAAAAGGGAGAACACATCTAATTGTCGAATGTCTGCGAACGTATCTTGTTGTCGTATCCCCTGTCCGTCCAACCATGTCGTGAAAATCTGATATTCGATAACGAGCGCGAACCATTGCACGGCAATCAGCCCTAAAATCATCATCATGACCGTGATGAATTTCGAGATGAACAGTTGAATCCGTTTCGTGGGTAACGTCAGTAAGCGCATCATGAACGTGCCACGGCCCCAAAATTCTCGATACCAAATCCAGCCACTGAAGACGAGCATCACGATGAGTCCAATCCCAATCGATAAAATGTAAGGAGTGCTCATGAGATAGGAATGAAACACTACCAACAAGCTTTGACCTTCACGTCTGTATTCTTCATTCAGTACTGTATTCCGCCATATAAACACGGCCAACCAACCGAATTGAATCGTCATCAATACCCCTAGCAACAACCCGTACATCTTTTTGACGCGATCGAGTTCCCAGCCAATCAATTTCAATAGATTCATGCTCCATACTCCTCTCTCATGACGTCGACAATCGATTTCCCGTGAATGAAGCGGACGTCCTCGACGTCGAATTCACGTACGATCCGTCCCCGGTTCAACATGACGGCCTTGTCGACCAAATACTCGATGTCGTCAATCTCGTGCGTCGTGATCAAGACACCGCGGTCTTCCATGATGTCACTCGAAAACAGCTCGACGATTTGCTCTTTTGAAAACACATCGATACCTGAGAACGGTTCGTCGAGCAGCAAGTAATCTGGGTCTTGGGCGATGCCGAGCGTCAAATTGACTTTCGCGAGCGTCCCTTTCGACAGTTCACTCAACTTGTCCTCCGGAAACAGTTTGAACTCGTCGACGAGCCGGGCGAACAACTTGGTGTCGAACTTCGGATAAAAATCGCGCATGAACGCCTCGCACTGCTCGATCGTGAAGTGGATCGGGAACGTCGAATGGTCCGGTACGAACGCGACGTTGTTCAAATCGATCGGCTTGCCGTCAATCAAAACGTTGCCTTGGTCAAACGGAGTCAGCCCCATGATGCCTTTTAAAATCGTCGACTTCCCGGTCCCGTTCAGACCGATGAGGCATGTGATCTCGCCTTTGTTGGCCGTGAACGACACATCTTCGATGACTTGTTTTTTGCGGTAACGCTTCTTAACTCCCAGTACCTCGATCATCGAGATTCCCCTCCCCGTATTGCCGTTTGATTTTGCTGACGAGCTCGTCCATCGTGACGTCGAGCTCTTGAATCGATTCTACGAAGACAGCGACCGCCTCATCGACGAGTTCGGTCCGAATTCGTTTTAATACGTGGTCGTCCGTCGTCACCCGACTTGGACGATTGCGTTCGGTCGTGATCAATTGCTGTTCCTCCATTTCCTTGAACGCCTTTTGGACGGTGTTCGGATTGATTTTCAGTTCGGTCGCGAGCTCTCGTCGCGACGGCATCTCTTCGCCCGCCTTCAACTCGCCTAGCGCCATCTTCTTTTTGAAGTAGTCGACGACTTGGATGTAGACGGGAGACCTCGTGTTAAATTGAATGATCATGTTGTCACCTCTCTAAGTGTATGATGCGACTAATACACTATCTGACTGTATTATCACTGTAATACACTTGACTGTCAATAATAATTTCCCAAAACAATCCAAAACAAAAGACGCATCCTCATTGATTAGGATGCGTCAGTTTGATGAGCGGACGATATAGTCGGCTCGTATCACTGGATTGACCGTCTTGATGTAGTGCGCTTCACCCGGCCAGTAGCGGCGCTCATATTTGGCGAGCCGTGCCGCTAAATCGCCGATATACGTATCGCGATTTAGCACACGCTCGTAACGCGTCTCGCGTGGACAGTCAAGATAAACGATGTAGTCGAAATACGACCGCCACTCGTCCCGCAATAAGAAGATGCCTTCAATCAACACGAGCGCATTCGGAGCCACATCGATCGTCCGCATGACAATCGCGTCCTCGTCTCGCTCGTAGTATGGCAACGTCAGACGCGTCTCACCTCGGGACAACGGCTCGAACAACATCTTCACGAGCAGATCGACGTCCCATTGGAGCGCATAGTATTCCACCGCCTCAGGCTGCCCCGTCTCATAGCGCCGATGCCGTTCGACGATGAAGTCATCAATATGTAGAAGCAGTTCGTTCGGCGCGATACCACTCAATTGTTCGACGAGCGTCGTCTTCCCGGCCCCGCTCAAGCCGTCGATCGCGACGATGAACGGTCGGTCGTGGACACGGTTAGCGTATGCTTCACGAATCACTTCCTGTAACGTCTCCATACGTTCTCCCCCAAATCAAAAAAGTCAGCCCTAGAGGCTGACTTCAGTTTACCAGAGCACCCAACCTTTCGCTCCCGGAGGCGCGCTTTCAATCAAGTGCCAAATCGGAACCGTGTAGGCGAATGCAATCAAGACGAACGTGACCGTGATCCAGAGCTTCCAGTTCTCAAAGAACCGTGGCGTCTCCATTGCCGCCTCTTCCGTTTCTGCGAGTGGGAACTCTTCCTCACCTTTTGGTGCGAGGAATGACAAGTTGAACATCGAATATACGAAGATGAGCACCGAGACGAGAAGGATCGTCCCGCCGATTGCCATTGCCATATGGTACGGGATCCATTCACGCGTCAACGCGTCTGAGAAATACGTCGCCGGACCGGTCCGACGCGGGTTACCTTGAAGGCCTGAGATGTGCATCGCATACGACATGATCGACATCCCGAACGCCCACGTCCCCGTCTGAATCAAACCGAGACGGTTCATTGATTTCGTGAGTGTACGTCCGCGTAGTACCGGTACGAGCCAATAGGCAGTTCCAAAGAACGTCAAGGCGACGGCCGTTCCGACCGTGATATGGAAGTGACCGGTGACCCAAAGCGTGTTGTGGACCATCGCGTTCAATTGGTGCGACGCGTTGATGATACCGCCGGCACCAGCCGGAATGAAGAACAACATCCCGACGAACGGGGCGAGGAAACGCACATCGCCGTACGGCATCTTTTTGACCCAACCGAACAGACCGCGTGCTCCGAGAGCGCGTCCCCGCAGCTCGAACGTCGCGAACAGCGAGAACGCCGTCATGAACGACGGAATGACGACGAGGAACGTCAAGATGACTTGGACGAACTTCCAAAACGGATCAATCCCCGGCTCTGTCAACTGGTGGTGGAAACCGACCGGGAACGAGAACAAGAGGAACAACAAGAACGCCATCCGCGCGAGCGCGTCCGAGAAGATCTTCCCACCGATGACTTTCGGCACGACCGTATACCAGACGATATAGGCCGGCATGAGCCAGAAGTAAACGAGCGGGTGACCGAAGTACCAGAACAACGTCCGGCTCAATTCAATCCCGACCGTGTCTTTCCATCCGAGCGAGAGCGGGAGCAGTTGGAACAAAATCGTCCCGGCAACACCGAGTGTCGCGATGACCCAGAGCAACATCGTCATGATACTCATGTACGCTGGGAGTGGCGGATGGACGCCAGGGTGTTCCTGTTTATAGTCCGCATACATGCGGAACATCGCGAACGCCGAGAACCATGTACCGACGACGAAGAGAACGAGACCGACATAGAAGATCGGGTCGGCCATGAGCGGAGCGTAGAACGTGTAAAGTACAGTCGCTTTATTGGCGAGCACCATGATCGTCACGAGTACCGCCCCGGCGATGATCATCCAAAAACCGAGCCAAGCGACACGTGTCGGGAACGATTCAAACCGTCCGAACGACTTGGCGAGCAGCGCGTAAAGTAAGCCGATGATAAACATCGTCGTAAAGACGAGACCGAGCATGATACCGTGGGCCGTCAACAATTGATAGTAACCGAATACTTCCGGAATGATTCCTGTACGAATGAGCGTCTGCATGAGTCCCGCGATCGCTCCAATCAAGACGGCGAGTACCGAGACGACAACGTGGGCATAGGCGAGGCGCGCTTCTTTCACACCGATGCTCGGCACCGGCACGCCGCGCTCCATTTCCCACTGTTTCAGTTTTGAGGCTACGTCGTTCATTTAGTCCACCACCTTAATTTTTGTCGACATCATGTGATGTCCCGTACCGCAATATTCGTTACAGAGGATTAAAAATTCGCCCGCTTCTTCAAACGTATACGTGAGCGAGTTGATATGTCCCGGTACGACCATCATGTTGACCGGTGTTCCCGTCAACTGGAAACCGTGGACGACGTCCGGTGACGTGACGAGAAACGTCACTTTCGCACCTTTCGGGATTTCAACGTTACCCGGTGTGAACGTGAACGCCTGCGCGACCATGACGAGTTCATACTCGTTATCACCAATTTTATTAAGTCCAGGTTTATCGAACGGCGCCGTCTGATGCACTTTCGCCGGGTCGATCAAATCGGCGTCCGATGCGGGCTGGTTGCCGGCTGCAAACGCCGAAATGCCGAGCACTGTCAAAAACACGCCTAATAGAACGATGCCAAAGATCAACCAATATTTTTCAAGCTTATGAATATGCATGTTTGTTTTCTCCTTTTGACGTTATCGTGTAACAAATAAATAAAAGACCGACGACCACATGGCGATGATGACACCCGCGACGATCATGACCGATGTAAACGTGCCTTTCAGATTCGGTTCTTGTCCACCGTTCTTATCCACGTGAAGGACCCCTTTCGCTATGATTTCCTCTTTCATTGTATGAAATTCACCCCGACTTAATATGTGACTTTTATCACTTCAAAAGTGACAATCACATCAATTTTGCGTAGTTTCCACACATAAAATTCACAATTAGCCAAATCAACACGACAAAAAAACCGCCTCTCTAAGAGACGGTTCCTCATTATAATCGGCAAATCCCGGCCGGACAGCCTTCACAATGGCACAGCTCTTTTAAGAAATCGATATCATGCAAGACGATCGAGTTTCCCGTCGTTGTCAGGACGCCTTCTTTTCGCCACTGGTTCATCATCCGGTTGACGGTCTCACGCGGTGCCCCGATCAGTTGACCGAGCTCCCCATCGGAAGGATGTCGTGAGATGACGACCGCGTCATCTTCCTCCACACCGTGCATGGCCGCCATCCGAAGCAACGTCGAAGCGAGCGCTCCCGGCTTTCCGTACAATAGCAAATCACGTAGTTTCATCTCTGAATGCTTACGCATCATCGACGTCCAGCGCAGCACGTCACCGGCAAATTTGGCGTCGTGCTGCATGATGGTCTCGATATCTTTCTTTGAAATAACGCCAATGACACTCTCCTCGGTCGTCTCGATGCTGTAAGAACTCGGGAACGTGTCGACGATATCAAACTCACCAAAAAAATCGTCGGCGCCATATAAGAACATGACGATCGGATTCCCTTTTTTCGTGATCTTCGTGAATTTGACAGATCCGCTCTTCAAATAAAAGAATTTATCACACTTCTCACCTTCCCAACAGACGATGCTAGCCTTCGGGTAGTCTTGAGGTATCATCATTTCGAGCAATAACTGTTTCGTCTCCGCTGAAAAGATAAAGCTGTTCGGTTCGGTCGTCCCACATTTCGTAGACATGTTCGTCTGCTCCCTCCACAATTCATTCGTGCCTGGAATGTCTCGTACGTTTCATTTATGGCTTTATTATACAGTAGCGTGAGCACCCTGATCACAAAAGTATGTGACATTTCAAACAATCTTCTATTTTTCAAATCGTTCTCATAAAAAAAAGACTGTAGAAAGTCTACAGTCTCAGATCAGTCTCAGCGATAGACGAGACGGATCAGCTTCTCCGCACCTTTAAAGTTTGGATAACGAATCGGCACATCAAATTTTGTCGTGTTGCGTAAGATTGATTTGGCATGGCTGAACGCCTCAAAGCTATAGCGTCCGTGATAAGCCCCCATCCCACTCTCCCCGACACCGCCAAATGGCAAGTTCGGGTTCGTCAAATGCATGAGGACATCGTTGACACAACCGCCGCCGAATGTCAGATGCTTGAGCACCGTCTGTTCGACAGCTTTCGTTTCCGTGAACAGATAGAGCGCGAGCGGATGCGGACGGTCGGACACAAACTCGATCGCCTCATCGATTTGACGATACGTCAGCACCGGCAAAATCGGTCCGAAAATCTCGTCTTTCATGACAGCAGCCCCATCATGAATATCCGTCATGACGGTCGGGGCGATTTTCAAGCTGTCCCGCTCCGTCGCTCCCCCGAAGAAGACGTTTCCTTGACTCAAATAACTCGTCAACCGATCAAAATGAGACTCGCTGACGATCCGGGTGAACCGTTCTGTCCCGATTCCGTTCCCAAACATCGTGAACGCTTCCCGCTTGATCGCTTCAAGAAACGCATCACGTTTCGATTCGTGGACGAGCACGTAGTCCGGGGCGACACACGTCTGACCGGCGTTCATCCATTTCCCCCATGCGATTCGTTTCGCCGCAATGTTAATATTGGCATCTTCATGGACGATGGCCGGTGACTTCCCACCGAGTTCAAGTGTGACCGGCGTCAATTGCTTGGCCGCAGCCTCCATGACGATTTTTCCGACCGGGGTCGAACCGGTGAAGAAGATGTGATCCCATTTTTGTTCGAGCAGAGCTTGAGCGACGTCTTTATCCCCTTCGACGCTGACGACGTAACGATCGGTGAACGCCCGTTCGAGCACTTTCGTCATCACTTGGGCCACGTTCGGCGTCAATTCCGACGGTTTCACGACAGCCGTGTTCCCGGCCGCGATTGCTCCGATGAGCGGTGCGATAGCCAATTGGAACGGATAATTCCAAGGAGCGATGATCAGAACGGTACCGCGCGGTTCAAATATGACCTCACTTTTTGTCCCGAGGTGGATCGCCGCGCCGCGAACCCGTTTTGGACGCATCCAACGCTTCAACTCTCGATTCGTCCGACTGATCTCGTCGTAAATAAAGCCGATCTCCGTCGTGAACGCATCGAGCTCTGATTTATTTAAATCTGTTTTTAACGCTTCAATAATTTCCGTTTCGTGATGTTTGATCGATTCTTTCAAAAACGTCAACATACTGAGACGAAATGCAAGCGATTTGGTCGCTTGCGTCTTAAAGAAACGACGTTGCTTACTGATGAGCTCTTCGATCGTCAACTGTTCGATTGGTGCGAGCATAAATCTGCCTCCCTTTGAGTGATAACGCTGTCTTCATCTTATCACTATCCAATCAGACCCGACCATTTTGAACGTTCAGCCGTTGCTGCTTGATACGTGCCCATCTCACCCGGTCTTGTTTGAAACGACACGTTTCCTTGTCTGCTCGATCACAATCAAAAGCAGGCCCGCTAGCAGCAAAACAATCCCGGTCAGCGTGAATTTCTGCGTTAACGAGACGGACAGCCACCCTAAGAGAGCCGAACCCACGACCGTACCGAGCGAGAAGAACGCATAGAAATAGCCGTACGATTTGCCACGATTGGCACTGTTCGTCGCTTTGATCAACATCGTGTTGATGGCCGGGAACAAAATAGCGAAGCCGACGCCATAACAGCCGAGCACGAGATAGAGCAAATTTGCGCTACCCGACAAACCGATCAGAATTTGACTAACCCCAAGGATGGCGATCCCGAGCGCAGCCAAGCGCGCCGGCTCGAACCGGTCGAAGATACGGTTCGTCGGCAAGACGAACACGAGGACGGCAGCAACGCCAAACGTGCTGAGCAACGTCCCGCTGAGCCGTGAGTCGTAACCGAGCGCTTGCACGTAAAGCGGTAATAAATAAGCGAGCGCTCCTTGCGAGAACATCAATAAAAACGCCCCGACATACGCTTTGACGACGTCACGCTCTAGCGTTTTCGAGCCAACCACTTCGCGCCGGTCCTCATGTTTAACAGCGAATCGCAACCGCTTTAACACGACGAGGGCAAGCAAAGCCACAAGCACGCCATACGCCGCCACGTACGTAAATACGACCGGGACCGATGTGCGGCTGGCCATGATGCCGCTGAACGCTGGTCCTAGAATCGCCGCCAACCCGACGAAGCTCCCGGTGAGCGCCACTTTTTTCCCTTGTCGATTGGCCGCGGTCAAGTTCGCGGATAGCGTAAACGCAGCCGGTACAATCAAGCCGGCCACGAATCCGTGAACGACACGCACCACCAATAACATCGAAGCATCATCGACAAGGCGATACATGAGCAGACTCGCACTTGATAACACTAAACCGACGAGTAAGATTCGGAACGGACCGAACTTGTCCGTCCAAACGCCAGACAAAATGTTCCCGAACGTGTTCGACAATGAATAGATGGCAATGACGACACCGGCGATGAACGGCGTCGCACCGACTGAGGTCGCGAACGTGCTCATGACGGGAAGTTGGGCAAACAGATCAAAAAACGCAAAAAAGACGATACTATAAATCACAAAAGCGGATGGTTTATTCACGGAATTCTCTCCTTAGCTCAGCACCTCCACGGACACTGAGTTTTCAGCTTCAGTCTAGCTTGCCGGTTCCGCTTTGTATAGACACGTTGGCACACTGACACAAAAAGTCCCTACAAACGTTGCGTCTGTAGGGACTTATGATTTAGTTCGTCACTTCGACTGCTGTGTCGAGGGCGACACGAATCATCTCGTCGAACGTCGATTGACGTTCTTCTGATGTCGTCTCTTCACCCGTCAACAAGTGGTCAGAGATCGTGAGGATCGTCAAGGCGTTAACTTTATGTTTCGCCGCGAGCGTGTAAAGGCCGGCTGCTTCCATCTCGATTGCGAGGCAACCGAAGTCCGCCCACTTTTTGAAGTGGTGGAAGTCATCTTGATAGAACTGGTCGGCCGTGAAGATTTGACCGACTTTGACCGGGATGCCCGCTTTCTCCGCGTTCATATACGCACGATGTAGGAGGTCGAACGTCGCTGTCGGTGCGTAGTCCATGCCGTCGAACCGGACACGGTTTTGTCCCATCTCACTCGATGCGCTCATCGCGATGACAACGTCACGCACTTTGACGTCTTCTTGAATCCCGCCGGCTGTACCGACACGAATCAAGTTTTTAGCACCGTACGACATGATCAATTCGTTGACGTAAATCGACATCGACGGCACACCCATACCTGTCCCTTGAACAGAGATGCGTTTGCCTTTATACGTACCCGTGAAACCGTACATGCCACGCACTTCGTTATACAGTTCGACATCCTCTAAGAACGTCTCGGCGATATATTTCGCACGCAACGGATCTCCTGGAAGTAATACCGTTTCTGCGATTTGTCCTTCTTTTGCCCCAATGTGTACACTCATGATAAAATTCCTCCTTTAAAGTTGTCGTTGGTAGCCTTCCCGATATTCGTTCGGGGTAACACCAACTTGTTTTTTAAAGACTTTTCGGAAGTATTTGTCGTCCGAAAAACCAACCGCTTGGGCGACTTCATAAATACGTTGTCTACTTGTTTCAAGGAGACGCTTGGCCTCGAGCATGCGGATCGACAGCAAGTACTCGGATAAGTTAACGCCATACTGCTGCTTAAAACGACGCGATATGTATTCGCGGCTCAAGTAAAAGCGCTCGCTCATCCCTTGCAAGCTGAGCTCTTCCGCATAATGACGCTCGATAAACGCACCGATTTGGAAGATTGGGTCTTCCTCGGCTGGACAGACGTCCGCGAGGGCACGCTCGAGCGTGTCGTTCAACACGTCCGGATCAATCGGTTTCAGCAAGTAATCGAAGCTGCCGAGCTGAATCGCGCGCCGCATATACGAATACTCATCGTACCCGGTCAACACGATCAGCTTTACCGACTCCACCTCTTGATGCACCCATTCCATCAACTCAATCCCGTTGCAGCGCGGCATTTGAATATCCGATAAAACCAAGGCTGGGCGCTCTTTCGTGATAATCCGTTTCGCTTCTTCGCCGTCGCTCGCCTCGAACACTTTCGTGACGCCGAGACGTTCCCACTCCCCAAGCAATTTGACCGCTTCCCGTACTGGCGACTCATCGTCGACGATCAATACTTTCGTCATGACGCACCCGCCTCCTTCACGGCCGGGAAACGCATGACGATGCGGAATCCGCCGGTCTCTGGTGTAGCCAACATAAACTCAGCCTCCCGATTATAGTTTAACATGAGTCGATCGCGAATGTTCTTTAAACCGGTGCCTTCCGCACCATGAATCGGTCCTGTCGACCGTTCGATCCGTTGTTGCAGGGCGTTCAGCTCAAAGTCCGAGATCGCTCGCCCGCTGTTCTCACAACGGATGATGAGGTCGGCTCCCGTTTGACGGATGTTTAAGCAGAATCGATTGGCCGCCGTCGCCCCGTCCCGCTCAAACCCATGTTTGAAAAAGTTCTCCGCGAGCGGTTGGAGGATCATCTTCGGAACGATCAAGTCGAGCAACGCGTCCGGGACGTCGACCTCGACGTCGAACTGATCGGGGAAGCGGACCTGTTGGAGCCGAACGTACGAATTGAGATGCTCGACTTCGCGCTTGAGCGTCACCATCGACTCGTCCGGGTGCATCGTGTACCGCATCATCGAGGATAACTGTGTGATTAAGCGATAAACCGTTTTACCGTCCCCTTTTAGGGCGAGCGTCCCGATCGACTGCAGCGCATTGAATAAAAAGTGCGGGTTCGTTTGCGCCTGCAGGGCGCGCAGTTCGTTCGTCCGATTTTCGAGCGCCAACCGATATTCGCGCTGAATCAAGTCATCGATCCGTTCGATCATCCGTTTGAACTGCCGGCCAAGGACGCCGAACTCATCATTTCCCAGGGAATCGAACGAGACGGTCATGTCCCCTTGCTCGATTCGCCAAATGTTCGACGTGAGCGTTTTAATCGGCGTCGTCAAACGCATCGATGCGTATGTCGCCCCGATCAACGCTAACACGAGCGAAACCATCCCGACGACGAAGATGATGAATGACGTCCGGGATGCCGGTTCAATCAACAACCGATCCGGAATCGATTTCCCGACATAAAACGTTTGATTCTCAAACTCGAACGATTTAATGATCCGATGATGTTTCCCGTCGACCGACATCGACTTCGCCGCCACCGTGTCCGGGATGTCCTCGTCCCCGAGCTTGGCAAACACTTGATTGTTCCCGCCGATGAACCAAAGGCTTTCCTCCGGATTGTTTTGCAACGACGCTAGTTGTCCGACAAACACGTCTTCCGGTATATCGATCGAGAGGATCGCGAGCGGTTTATCCGTCTCGATCTTGTCGAGCCGGAAATGAAGCGTCACGACCTCTTCTGCCGAGACGATCGGTCCAAAGTCGTGGTACGGGACGAGCGGATGCGACGCCTCGAGCAAGACACGGCTCTCTTCATACTTCAGCAATTGTTGTTGAATCGCACTCGGTTGTTTTTTCGAACGTGGTGACACTTTCATTTTATAGGCGGCGAACGAGTCCATGTCTTCAAGCATAAGCAATTGAATCTGTGCGACGTCCTCACGTGATAAGTACATACCAAGGAGGGCCCGCCGAACTTCAAGCTCCGTCTGCTCGAGTGACAGCCCGGGACCGTATTCAAGAATGTCGAGGACGTCCCGATTGGCGTATAGGCTCGTCGGCAGGCGGCTCAAGTCAGAGATGTAGCGTTCGATCTGCAACGTCCCGCGCTCGAGTGACCAGTCCGTGAGTTCGAGACCACGTTCTCGTTCCCGGTCTTTGACGTACCAAAATGATATGACGGTCGCTAAAATAACCGGAACGATGATTGTCAATGCGATCATCCCGGTCAATTTCGTACGGATGCTCCTCACCGACACCCCTCCTCTTGAAAATTATATCACGGGTCATGCAAGCGTTTGCAATCATGTCGTAAAAAAAGACTTGAGCCCCAAAAAGGATGCCTCAAGTCTTTCTTGTCACTCGTATGAATTGATCAATTGAATCACTTCGTCGGAATGGTCCATATTTGCTGCTAATTCACCCGGCGTCATTCCGTCTTCGTTTTCAAGCGATACGTCTGCCCCGCTATCAAGTAATAACGTGATTGTTTCTACATCGACGTTCTCACTATAAAGGAAATTATGGAGCGGCGTGTCCCCGTAATCATCTTGCATGTTCACATCCGCTCCGTTCATCACCTCTTCTTCCACCGCATCATAACTGGCATTGTCGTACGCCAATTCTTGGAGCGGCTCCACAGCCATCTCATCGGCGAATCCTTCGCTGAACGGTGAAGCGGCAAGGCCCGTGAACCCGTCACTCATGACGAGCCACGCGATGATGGCCCCGTTGACGAGCACGGTGACGACAATCGTTCCGATGATTGAGGCTTTGACATAACCAGCCGTCTTGAACATCGGCACGTTCGCCTCACCGGCATGCGTGGCAATAGCGGCGATCCGTTTCGGCAATGTCGGATGCGTCGAGATCAGTTCGCTATATTTGGCGATGAACCCGTTCTCACGGCTTGCTTCATATAAATAGTCGAACTCGTTCACTTCTTTGGCGAGCTTTCCGCCGACGGCGAGGATGGTGAGCGCTCGTTTTGAAGCCGCTTCGTCTTGAATATAATGCGCGGCCATCCGGTCGCACGTATATTCGCAAGCGCGTGAATACGCTGTCCCTAAAAATGGAACGATATTCCCGAGCAAGACGAGCCACTGTTTTTGGACGTGATTGCGGCGGATGTGCGCGAGTTCATGCGCGATGACGAACTCGACTTCTTTCGTCTGACCGTTCCGCGACAGTTCCACGACGTCCGAATACAAGATGATCATATTCTTTTGGAAGAATCGGGTCGCGAACGCGTTCAAGACCCCGCCCGCCTGTAAAATATAGACGTCTGGCAACAAACGGATACCCATCCCTTGTCCGACGCGCTGATACATCTCATGCAGGTCGGTGAATTGTCGCTCCGTCACTTTGACCCCGTTCGTCCGAATATAGCCGATTTGAATCCAGTGTGCGAACATCGACAGCGAGACGATTAGCCCGATGATCCACAGGAAGATACCGAGTGAGGCAATCGTCAAGACGATTCCGACAATAATTGTCAGGATGCTCATCGCGACAAGCAGTCCGAAATACAATTGTTCGTGCTTATGTACCAATTTTGAATGATTCATGTCATTAACTCCTTCATTTTCCAATTACCGTCTTTATTATACGGAATCTCACACGTAAAACAACAAAAAAATAGAAACTGACGAGATGTCAGTTTCTAACGTAATTCCAACATGAACAGTTGATCGTCTTCCGTTCCCGGATTGCCCCGGCCGTCCGTATTGTTCGTGATGTAATACAGACGGTCGTCTTCTAACCAGACGTCCCGGATGCGCCCTTGATCCTCGACGAGCGGAACGACTTCGCGCGTCTCACGGTCGATCGCGACCAAACGATTTCCACGCAACGTCGCCATATAGACGTACTGATCGTCGGCAACGATGCCAGATGGCGCCCATGACGTTCCTCCGACCTCAAACCAAGGCGTCTCGAGACCGTCTTCCGTCTCATCGGCCTCGATGATCGGCCACCCGTAGTTGTTGCCTGGCTCGATGATGTTCACTTCGTCATGACCGGACGCCCCGTGTTCGCTCGCATAGAGCACGTCTTCGATGACGGTCAACCCTTGCGGATTCCGATGGCCGGACGAATAAATCCAATCGACCGGGTCCCCTTCGCCGGACAACGGCACGCGCAGGATTTTCCCGGCAATCGACGTCTCATCTTGAGCGAGGTCTGGGACGAGTGCGTCTCCGGTCGTGACCCAAATCACGTCACCGTCGAGTAATAAGCGTCCGCCGTTATGGAACTGCGCTCCAGGAATGTCTTCCAAGACGATGTCCGTCTCTTCAAATCGTTCTCCGTCCCACGTCAATTCGACGACCCGGTTCCGCACATCCCCAGGTATCCCGTACGTATGATAGGCGTACAGCTGTCGCGACGTCGCAAAGTCATCCGCGAGAGCAAGACCGAGTAGTCCGCCTTCCCCGATTTCAAGCACATCTTCAGTCAGTTCGACCGGTTGACGCGAGACGTTACCGTCAGCATCAATGACAGCAATCGTTCCCCCGCGCTCTGAAACGAGCCAACCGTCCTCGGTTCGTGTAATCGACCATGGGACGTCGAGCTGTCGCGCAATCGATTCGTTCGCCCCAACCGATAACGCGTCATCTTCGTTCGGCGCAACTTCCGTCGATTCAGCCGGTTGTTCGATCGGGGTTTCCTCTTCTTGGACCGCATCGTCCGCCGGATCAGACGCACAACCGGCAACAAAGACGAGTGACAACATGAGTAACCATCGTTTCAACGTGACCGCCTCCTTTCCCCCATCATACCGCGCTTTTAGGCGTCGCGTGAAGGTTCGGGTGGGCGGGCCGGTAACCGAAGCGCGATGAGCAAGGCGATGAACGCCGCGAGCGCCGCTCCGACGAAGACACTGTTCAGTCCCGAGGCGATCAACTGCTCACCTTGCAGGCGAACACCCTCGTCAAGCGTGGCACTCGCCGCCTGGTTGAAGAACGATTCGAGCGAGGCACTGCTCAACGTTTCGTCGTTCCGGAATCCGCTCAAGACGATAAAGTTGAACATCGCCCCGAACACCGCGACTCCGAGCGTCTGTCCGACCGTACTTAAAAACGAGTTCGCCGCTGTCGCTGTCCCGCGCTGACGGTATGACACGACCGTCTGCAACACGACGATGAACATCGGTTGTGACAAACCGAATCCGACGCCGATGATGGCGACGGCGAGGTACACCCAGACGTCCGAACTCGATGGAGTCATCAGCGTCAAGATGACCGTCCCAATCAAGAGCAGGCCCATCCCGAAGACAGCTCGTCGTCGCGGTGATGCCGCTCCGAGCGTCCGTCCGCCGATAATCGACGTGAACGTCCATGCGACCGAGAGCGGCATGAGCATAAAGCCCGCCTCCGTCGCCGATTTACCAAGTACAGCCTGCGCCCAAATCGGGATGTAGGCTGACATCGAGACGAGCACCCAAGCAGCAAAGAAGACGGCCCCGTTGATGGACGCGATAATCGGCTGCTTCAACAGCTCGAGCGGCAGGAGTGGTGTCTTGGCCCGGCGCTCCGACATGAAGAAGCTGACGAGCAAGATAAGACTGAGCACAGCGCTGACGACGACCGGTAACGTCAAGATGTTCGTTTCACTGAACGTGATCAAGGCGTACAAGAATGCGGTCGTCCCCCCGGCGAACAGGAGTGCCCCTTTTATATCGATCCGTTCGGTCGTCTCGGCGACCGTCTCTTTATAAAATGTGACGATCATGATGAACGATAAGAGCGCAAACGGAACGTTCAACAAGAACACGTAGCGCCAAGACAACGTCTCGACCAAAAATCCTCCAATGACCGGTCCGAGTACACCGGACACGCCCCACACCGCGCTTAAAATCCCTTGGATCTTGCCGCGCTCTTCATACTTATACAAGTCCCCGATAATCGTCATCGAGATCGGCAGGACCGCACCGGCACCAAGACCTTGTAGCGCCCGAAACACGATCAACTGCTCCATCGATGTCGCTAGACCGCACAAGAGCGAGGCGAGTGTGAACAGCCCGATCCCAAACAAGAGGACACGCTTTCGACCGAACAAGTCGGCGACTTTCCCGTAAATCGGTGTCGACACCGCGGTAAATAGTAAGAAGGCGGCAAATACCCAACTAACGAGCGCCGCGCCATTCAACTCGCTCGCAATGACCGGCGTCGCGACCGAGACGACCGTCCCTTCAATCGCTGCCAAAAAAGTCGCAAGCAGTAGTGCGACCGTAACATTCTTTCTCATCTGTTCCATCTCCCCACAAAAATAGTGGCGCCGGAAGGCTCCGACCACCACTTCAACTGTCTATTATTTTGTGCGAGCGGCGTCTGTTTGACAAGCCTCAACTTCAGGTTCGAAAAAGAAGTTTTTAATTTCGGCGTAAGCGGCCTGTTCATCTTGAACGAGGACACGTCCTTCCAGCCGGCCGGCATCAAGCATCCAGACTTCGTCAGCAAGCCTCGCCGCCACATCGAGCTGGTGTGTCGAGAACACGATCGTCGTCCCGCGGTCGGCCTCTTCCCGCAACAGTCGGCCCAATACATGCATCCACGTCGGGTCGAGACCGTTCGTCGGCTCGTCTAGCAGTAAAATGTCAGGTTTCGTGACCAACGCTTGAGCGAGCAGGAGACGTTGCCGCATCCCTTTCGACAACATCCCGACCTGTTGCCGGGTCTTGGCGTCAAGCCCGACACGGTTCAATAGAGACGCATCCGGTTTGACTCCTTGAAGCAACGCGTAATACGCAAACGTCTCACCGACGGTCCACGACGGATCGAATGCGAAATCATCAGGCATATAACCAAACGATTGATTATACGATTTTCGACGGTCACGCGTCTCCCCGTTCAACGAGACATGACCGACACTCGGTGCGAGCGTACCGTTCAACATGTTCAGTAGCGTCGATTTCCCAGCCCCGTTGCTTCCGCATAAGGCGACGACCCGACCGTCGGCAATCGCTCCGTCAAGCGGATGGAGCGACCATACATCGCCATAACATTTACCGACCTGTTCAAGCTGAATCATGTCGTCCCTCCTGTCGAAGTAACCAAGCTGTCCCGAACCACAACACAAACACGACACTCAAGATTGCGATGCCGACGGTCAAACTACCGAGTGGGTCGCCGAGCCAGCCGATAAACGTTTCATAGACGGCCCCAAACAGGTCAGGTGCCGACAAGACCGAGCTCACCCAGACGCGCAGCAGCTCAAATCCGTTCAAAAACAGAAGCCCGACCATCGCACTCGCTTGCGACCCGTAAGGCAGCCAAGCAATCGTTGCCACGAGGAGCGTCGGCCAAAGTAAAACGAGGACGACCCAGACGATGAACGAGAGGAGCACGGCTCGAAGCCTCGTCCGTCCGACGACGCCGATGAACGTGCCGATCGCGGCACCGTATGCGGTGAGCCCGAACGCATACACCCATAGGACGAACCACGTCTCGAGCGGCATCGAAACAAGGAACGAGGCGAGCGCGAACGCAAGCGTGATGATGAGTCCTTGCGTCGCCAGGAATGCGCTGTAACGCATCCAGACCACGCGGCGCATCGACACCGTGAACGTCGAGACGAGTCGCATCCGCTTTGATTCACGCTCATTGCCCCACTGCAGTGCCGTCGTCAACATGACGAGGAGCGGTAACACGAGCCCGATCACCGTGACGAGTGTCGCGCTGACGTTCGTATACGCCGTCGCCACCGGGATCGCTTGGCCGAGACCACCCAGCAAGACGAGTGTCAGTACCCAAGCAAGCAAGAAGACGTAACTTTCTTTCTGACGCAGCGTACGGGACCATTCGATCCGCCATAACATCGCTTACTGCCCGTGACCGTCAGATGACTCATCCGAATCGTGCGCGTCACTCATGTCGCTCGCTTCGCCATCGTCGTCCGAGTTCATTTTTTTATGACCGTTCATCTCGCCGCGTTCCCACGTGTGTTCTTTCAAGTCGTCTAAATCCATCACCATGCCGCCATTCTCTTCGGCATACGTCTCCGCGTCCGCTGCTTTTGCGAACGAGACGATGTTATAAGCCATCGGCGTTTTCGCTTCTTTATTATAGACAAACGTACCTTCATCTAAATCGACCCAGTCCATCGTATTGTAGTCTTTCACATACATCGCCGCGATGTCCTCTTCCGTTTGCTCAGGGTACCAGTCACGCATCAAACAACCGATATCGTCGAACGCATAGCCTTTCCCGTTGTCCATGATCGCTTCGGCAGCGAATTGTTTATCCATCACTTTCATCTTGCACACTTCACACTCGGTCTCGCCCCATTCGATATCGAACGGTTCCGCCGCAGCGCTCGAACACGCCCCAAGTGCGAGCGTCAAACTTGATGCGGCGAATAGTCCTGCCATTTTCTTATACGTAGTCATATCGTTTCCTCCCAAATATCCATAGTAAAACCATCATTCCGGTTAAAGCGACCGCTCCGAACGACCCGTTCCACTCAATGCGAAACGCGGACACAATTGGCCCTGCGTCCGTGAGTGTGACCTCGTCCGGGCTACGGAGCACACGTTCAAGCACGGTTAGCCCCGGGGCACCGTACAGCAACTCGAACGCTTCATATGAATCGGCCAATAAAAACAAGTACGGGTCGGCCCGAAACGGGATCTCACTGAACCCGTCGCGTGTCAAATCGAGCGTCTGTCCGCCCCAATCGTTTCCTTGAATCACATTGTCTGCCGACTCAAACGAGACGACCGGATACCGATTGCCGGTCAAGTCATTCCCTGTCATCGTCATCCCGTTCGCCGACTTCAAGCGCAGTCCTACATCATTGCCGTTCACACCATTGTCATGAATCGTCGTCCACTCCGATTTTTCCGCATAAATCCCGATCCGATTGCCGAAGATCGCGTTGGCACGCAACGTCGTCTCGACTGCTTCAAACAACATGATCCCGGTCGCCGTCGCGCCGACTTGGTCATGGATTTGTCCGTTCTCGATGACGACGCGCTCTGTCCCCATGATCATCGCACCTGCTCCGTTGCGCCGGAGGTTCGGCAAATTGATCGACACGTCTGTCGGAAACATGAGATGGACACCGTATCTAGCATCAGCAACGCTCGGTCGAATCAGCTGGTGACCCGACCCGTTCTCGATGTAGATCCCGTCACGGACTCGGTCGATGACCGCCCCTTTGATCAAAGCCGCTTCGCTGTTCAATAGCGAGATGCCCTCGTGTTGATTAGACCCCGAGATGACGGGACGGACGAGCCTTACCCCGTAGCTGTCTTCCACTACGATACCGGTCCCCGACGCTTCGACGGTCACATCGATCAACTGATGCCCAAGCCCTGAGACTTGTATGGCAGCCACGTCCGTCTGCCGGCACTGTTCGACCAAAACATTCTCGAGCACCGCCCCGGTCCCTTCTAACCGAAACGCCGGTTCATTGCAGCTGACGAAGCGTTTCCCCGCACCGTCAAACGTCTCATTCGAACGGACCACGATCGGTTCGTCAAGCGTCACTAAATCGGACTCCGCGTGGACAGACGGGGCTGCGAACAACAAGCCGATGAGCAATCCAAGTTTTAGTTGTCTCATAACCCCTCCTCTTGATCAATCGCTTACAAAACATATTGTACGAAAACCTAGGGGGGTATGTGTGTGCTTTTTATGGGATTCCTGTGACAGTTTCTTCATAAAAAAAACACAAGCGGCGAAGGGGTCAGTTCGCTGCTTGTGTTGTCTTTATTTAGCTTTATCCATCCATACTTTTGTGAAGTCTTGGAGCATCTCATCACCGGTCTTCTGACCGCCGACGTACGCTTGCATCAAAGCGCCATACTCGTTGACCGCGCCGTCCGGATACTTGAACCAGTTCCATGAGATCGTCTTGCCTTCGTTCGAATAGGCAAGGATATCGTCAGCGAGTGGTCCGAGGTCGTTCGCTTCGATCGACTTGAAGGCCGGGATGAACTTGAACTTGTTGACCATGTAGTCTTTTCCTGTGTCTGACGTCGCCATCCACTCGAGGAAGTCTTTCGCTTCTTCTTTATATTGTGAGTTTTTGTTGACGACCCAGTTATTCGGGACGCCGACCGGCAAGCGGTCCATCTTCTCTTTATCATCATTGATTGGAATCGGTACGAAGCCCATCTCGATGTCCGGATTCACGTCGAGAATCATCTGTTGGGCCCAGTTGCCTTGCTGGAGCATCGCTGTCTCGCCTTGGGCGAACTGTGTGACTTGCGTGTTGTAGTCCGTCGTGAGCGGGTTCTTGTTGCCGTATTTGATGGTCAGGTCGAACAGTTTCAAGAACTGTTGGAACTGCTCATTGTCTTCGAACTTCTCTTTGTTGTCGTTGAGCGCTTGGATGAACGCATCGGGATCATCTTGTTGTGCCATCGGGATGTTGAGCAAGTGGATGCCGAGAATCCAAAACTCCGCGTAGCCGACCGAAAACGGGGTGATGCCCGCCTTGTCCAACTTTTCAGCCGCATCCGTCAATTCAGACAGCGTCTTCGGCAGTTCACTGATGCCCGCTTTCTCAAACAGCTCCTTATTGTAGATGAAACCGTAGCCTTCAAGGTTCATCGGCATACCGTACAGTTTCCCGTCCATCGTCATCGGTTCTTTGGCCACTTCCGTCAAATCACCGACCCACTTTTCATCCGACAAATCTTCCAACTTATCTTTCCACGTCTGTGCTTCCGTGAAGCCACCGTTGTTAAAGATATCCGGTTCATTGCCAGATGCGAATTGCGATTTGAGCGCGGCACCGTAGTCGGCTCCGCCGCCGACCGTTTGAACGGTCACTTTGACGCCCGTCTCTTCTTCATATTCTTTCGCCATCGCCTCGAGATCTTTAGCGATTTCGGCTTTAAATTGGAAGACGTTCAACGTCACATCTTTTGAGTCACCGCTATCCGCGTTCTCGTCAGCCGACCCTTCCCCTTCTGTGAGCGATCCGCCCCCGCAGGCAGCGAGCGTCAATACCATGCCAGCCGTCATCACAGCTGTCGATAATCTCCATTTGCGTTTCATCTTGCTTCCTCCCTCGGTGTATAAGTCGACTAAAATAATCGATCCAATCAGTACACCCTTACTTTAAATGAAAACGCTTCCATTATGTAGGTGTCAAAATTGACGTGTAGGGTGGAAAATGTTGTACAGAAAACCAGGACTTTCTCGTAAGAAAGTCCTGGCTCATTTGCTTCTATATAATTACAACAGGCTAATTCCAGCTTCTTCGCACGCCGCGACCATCTCGCTCGGCCAGACCGACGATTGGACTTCACCGATATGACGGGCCCGGAGCAGATACATGGCGACACGTGACTGGCCGATTCCGCCTCCGACCGTAAGTGGGAGACGTCCTTCGAGCACGGCTTGATGGAACGGATACTTCCGCTTCTCTTCCGCGTCGGCTGTCACCAACTGCTCAGCGAGTGCTGTCTCATCGACACGGATCCCCATCGACGACAGTTCGAACGCCGTCTCGAGTTCTGGATGCCAGACGAGAATATCGCCGTTGAGCGACCAGTCGTCATAGTCAGCCGCTCGGCCATCATGTTTCTCTCCTGAGGCGAGCGCGCCTCCGATTTGTGAGAGGAAGACCGCGCCATGCTCTTTACAAATCGCATGTTCTCGTTCTTTTGGCGTCAGCGTCGGATACAGGTCTTCTAGCTCTTGGCTCGTCAAGAAGTGAATCGACTCAGGGAGAATCGCTTCGATCGCGTATGCCGACTCGACCGACCGTTCCGTTTCAAGCAAGGCCGCATAAATCGATTCGACGGTCGCTTTCAAATAATCGGTCGTCCGGTGTTCCCGGGCGATGACGCGTTCCCAGTCCCATTGATCGACATGAAGCGAGTGTGTCGCGTCGAGTTCTTCGTCGCGGCGGATCGCACGCATCTGTGTATACAACCCTTCGCCAACTTTGAACCCGTACCGGCCGAGCGCTTCGCGCTTCCATTTCGCAAGCGACTGGACGATTTCAAGCTCATGTCCCGGATATTGCGTGTCAAACTGAATGATGCGCTCGACGCCGTTCAAGTGATCGTTGACTCCGCTCGCCGATGTGACGAATAGCGGTGCCTGTACTTGCGTGAGACCTAGCGCCGTGCTGAACTTGTCCTCGAACATTGCCTTTACCGCCGTGATTGCCTGTTGTTTTTCCTTCATCATGCTTGTTGCTGTCTTTGTCATTTTGTCTTCCTCCAATTGTGGGATTTGGGACGGAGCAATAGAAAAAAGCCCTCCAATCCCATGGACTATGGGACGGAAGGCTTCAAGCTCCGCGGTGCCACCCAAATTAGTAGACGAATCTACTCACTTTTTCGAGACGAACATCTCGTAGTTCCGATAACGGGGAACGGTCCGGCTACGTCTACTTGCAAAGCGTTCGGGTAGCGACTCCAGGAGGTTCTTCGACAGAGATTTCAGTCCGGGCTCTCACCTTCCCCGGCTCGCTTTGCTTACGTCTTCTGTGTACTCGTCCTTTCAATGTCGTTCACAATTGAATTGAACTCATTATTATAAATATTCAGACGAATGTCAACAGCTTTTCT
>NZ_LYTG01000082.1:0-25657 GCF_001816105.1 Exiguobacterium sp. SH31 | reverse complement strand
TTTTTCGTCAAATACACTTGGGTGACGGTGATCGCCGCGACGACGAGGAAGAAGATGACCGCTTTCGCCGAGCCGAGACCGTAATTGTTGTTCACGAACGACTCTGTATAAATGTTCAAGGCGAGCATCTCGGTCGATTTGAACGGTCCTCCGTTCGTGAGCGACAAGTTCGTATCGAATACTTTGAACGACCAGGAGATCGTCAAGAACAGACAGATCGTAATCGATGGCATGATCATCGGTAGCGTGATATGATGCAACATTTTCAACCGGTTCGCCCCGTCGATCCGGGCCGCTTCGAGCAAATCCGTCGGCACGTTTTGCAGCGCCGCGATATAGATGACCATCACGTAGCCCCCTCCTTGCCAGATCGCGACGATGACGATTCCCCAAAACGCTGTCTGGGCGTCGCCGAGCCACGGCAGCTCGAACAGGCTCCAACCGGTCAATGATCCGATTGACTCGAATCCTTTCACGTAAATGAATTGCCAGATGAAACCAAGGATGAGTCCGCCGATCAAGTTCGGCATAAAGAAGACCGTTCGCAATATATTTCGCGTCTTAATATTCATCGTCAACAACAGCGCCAATGAAAAGCCGACGATGTTCGTCATGATGACGGCCACGATCGTGTATTTCGTCGTGATCCAAAACGACGAACGGAACTGGGCGTCCTCGAACAAGAGTCGATGATAGTTATCCCATCCGACAAAGTTCAACTGACCGGTCACCCCGTTCCAGTCCGTGAAACTGTAATAGATCCCGTTAAAGAACGGGATGAGTACAATGGCCACGAACGCCAAAAAGGCCGGACCGACAAATGCGATAAAACTTGCCGGCTTCTTCCAATTCCGTCTCTGTTTGCTTCGCTTCGGTGTTTCAATCATCTTCATCGCCTCCACTATCAATTTACCTGCAATGAAATAAAATGAAAACGGATACATTTGACGGAATGGGTGGAATATATTGAACTCAATTAGTGAATTTGCAGAACTGATGCGTTATGATAAAGTCAATGACAATACGAACGAGCCAGTTTATATTAGAGAAACGATCCGAATTATGGCTCGAATCACGAATGAACCAAACATAATACTAGTAAAACGTTCGAAAGTGGAGGGAATTTATATATGACGACAATCAAACCGTTATCTGACTTAGCGATCGCCCAACAAGCGGACATGCTCCCCATCAAGCAAATTGCTGAAAAGCTCGGCCTACAAGAAGATGATCTCGACCTATACGGGAAATACAAAGCAAAACTGTCGTTCGATTTGCTCGAACAAGTGAAGACCCGAGCAGACGGCAAACTCGTCCTCGTCACAGCCATCAATCCGACGCCCGCCGGAGAAGGAAAATCGACGGTCACCGTCGGACTCGGTCAAGCGTTGAACCGACTCGATAAACAAGCGATCGTCTGTCTCCGCGAGCCGTCACTCGGCCCGACGATGGGGCTAAAAGGCGGAGCGGCCGGCGGCGGATTCAGCCAAGTCTTGCCGATGGAAGACATCAACCTCCACTTCACGGGTGACATGCACGCCATCACGTCAGCCCACAACACAATCAGCGCCATGCTCGACAATCACCTTCATCAAGGCAACGACCTAAAAATCGACGTTCGGAAAATCGTCTGGAAGCGCGTCCTCGACTTGAACGACCGTGCCCTTCGCCACGTGACGGTCGGACTTGGCGGAGCCGCACACGGTGTCCCGCGCGAAGACGGTTTTGACATCACCGTCGCCTCAGAAATTATGGCGATCCTTTGCCTCGCCGATTCGCTCGCCGATCTAGAGGCGCGTATCAAGCGGATCGTCGTCGCCTACGACTTCGATAATGAACCCGTCACGGCTGAACAGATTGGTGCGGCCGGTGCGGCCACACTCTTACTGAAAGAAGCGTTCAAGCCAAACTTGGTCCAAACACTTGAACAGACCCCGGCCCTCGTCCACGGCGGCCCGTTCGCGAACATCGCTCACGGCTGTAACTCGCTCATCGCGACAAAGACTGCCTTGAAGCTCGGCGAATACGTCGTCACCGAGGCCGGCTTCGGAGCTGATCTTGGCGCCGAGAAGTTCTGTCATATTAAATCGCGTATCGGCAACTTAAGTCCTGATGCGGTCGTCCTCGTGGCGACAGTCCGCGCGTTGAAGATGCATGGTGGTGTCGCCAAAGACCAACTCCACATCGAAAACGTCGAGGCCGTCACAAAAGGCATGGAGTTGCTCGCCAAACATGTCGACACGATGACAAAGCTCGGTTTGCCAACCATCGTTGCCTTGAACCGCTTTAATTCAGATTCGATCGCAGAGCTCGACACTGTGCTCGACTGGTGCGAAACGCATCAAATCCGCGTCGCCCTCAGCGAAGTTTGGGCGAGCGGCGGACAAGGCGGACAAGCACTTGCCGAGGCCGTCATCGAGACAGTCGAGTCGAACGAAGCCATGCTCACACCACTTTACGAGCTGACCGATTCGATCGAACAGAAGATTACGACGATTGCCCGAGAAGTTTACGGAGCGGCCGGCGTCACGTTCACCGCTACGGCGAAAAAGCAAATGGCTCAAATTAAAGCGAACGGATGGGACGATTTGCCGATCTGTATGGCCAAAACACCGTTCTCACTATCCGACGATCCGACAAAACTCGGATACGTTCAAGGATTCACGGTAACCGTACGAGAGTTGAAACCGTCGGTCGGCGCCGGCTTCCTCGTCGCCTTGACGGGTAACGTCTTGACGATGCCAGGACTGCCAAAACATCCAGCCGCTCTCAACATGGGCATCGACGAGACAGGTAAGGCCATCGGATTGTTTTAATCCACACGACAACGGAGGGATGACTTTGGACGTCATTGAGCACACGTACGCAGACGGGTACCGCACGCACGTATTGCATGTCCCGGCAACGAACCCGATTGGAAATTGTTTCTTGTTTCACGGCATGCTCGAACATCACGGCAGGTATGTCGAATTCGCCGACTTTATGGCAACAACTGGATTTAACGTTTTTGTTTGCGATCTCCGCGGAGCTGGGAAATCGGCGCGTGCTCAATCCACATACGCTCACTTACTTCCAAAAGAAGGATTTGACCAAATGGTCGAAGACGCTACCGCATTGATCGGTCACTACCAAAATGATTTGCCGACGTTTGTAGTCGGACATAGTTTCGGTTCTTTGCTCGTCCGTCGTCTCGGTCAAATCATGGGTCATAACCTAGCCGGCATCGTCGCCATTTCACCGCCTCCCGGCTCTGGTTTCGTCGGCCGGCTCGGGCTTTATGCCATCGGGTCGGCAATTCGAACGAAAGGGAGCGATTACCACTCTCGCCTGTTCGAACGTCTCTTGTTCGGGCGCTACAACTTAAAATTCTTCCCCGCGAAGACGGAGAACGATTGGATTTCTAGCGTCCCGGAAGAAGTGGCCTCTTACCGCAGTGACCCAGACTGCGGCGGTATCCCGACACTCGGTTACTTATATGAAGTAGCTAGCGCTTCGCTAGAGGTCACATCCCTCGCCCGTATCCATGAACATCCGAAGACGCTCCCAATCCTCTTCGTCGCCGGGACCGACGACCCGGTCGTACACGACGGGGAAGGGTTGAAAGGGATTGTTCGAAACTATCAGGCAGCAGAAGTCGAACTGACGGTGTTGTCTTACGACAATGCGCGTCACGAAGTGCTCCGCGAACGGCAACGCGACGAAGTGTGGACCGATATAAGCAGTTGGCTCTTGCGCAACCTCTAATCTAATACATGGAAAAACCTCCTATTAAATGGAGGTTTTTTTATTTTTACATTTTAAGCCAACGACTTTCTAATTCATTTACCTTTTTTGAAATTTTTCATCTTCTTTCCATTTTTTAAGTGCGCTATACTTAGACCGCGTACTACGAAGAACACTTATATATTGAAGTATATGGAATGAAAGGGGTAACACATTGAAACCAACTATTACACGATTGAGCGCGGCCGTCCTCATCTCTAGCACAGTATTGAGTATGATTGGACCGAGCGAGTCATATGCAGCAACATACGAAGGCACGGTGAATACCTCTATTTTGAACGTCCGGTCGTCTACGTCGACTTCGGCAGCAATTGTCGGCAAGTTGACGAAAGGGACTGCTGTACAAGTTTATTCGACAAGCAACGACTGGGCGCAAATCGAGTTTCAAGGTCAGAAACGCTACGTTTCTTCCTCGTACTTAACGTTGAAGTCTACCGTCACGAAAGCGGCAACAACCAAAACGTATACAGCTAATGCGACCGTCAATATGCGCTCTGCGATGACAACGAGCGCTTCAATCGTTACAACGATCCCAAAAGGTGCGACCGTCACTTACATATCGACGCACGGCGCGACGGGATCATGGTTCAAAGTCACATACGGCGGGAAAACTGGCTATGTGGCTCAACGCTACTTCTCTCAAGTAGGAGGCGGAACCGTGGCACCCCAAGCGAACCCGACGCATAGTACGACAACAAACACGACGATGCATAGCTCGATGACTTCAACGTCCCCGACCCTGATTGCAATCCCGAAAGGGGCGAAAGTCACGTTCCTTTCGGAGCATGGCGCGACCGGGTCATGGGCCAAAGTGACATTCAGCGGGAAGACGGGCTATGTCGCGAAACGGAACTTGCAGCCGCTCGTGACGGTCGAACCGACAACGATGTATGTCAAAACAAAATCAAGTCTTTTCAGTTCGATGTCAACTTCAGGAAAAGTAGTCGGCACACTACCAATCGCGACAAGCGTTAAATTGATCTCGACACACGGCGCAACCGGGTCATGGGCTAAAATTACGGCCGGCTCGTTAACAGGTTACGTACCGATGCGAAACTTATCTGAGTCACAAGTCGCGGAACCCGTCACACCTTACTACGCTAAACAGACGGCAACGATGTACTCTTCGACTTCGACGCGTGGAAACGTCCTTCAAACGATTCCAGTCGGCGCAAAAGTCGATCAACTGTCGGCGCACGGCGCGACGGGTTCATGGTTCAAAGTCCGTTACGCGAACACGACCGGGTATGTCGCAGCACGTAACTTCTCACTTACAGCTCCGTCGACTTCAACCGAACAATACGGATCTGAGCTTGAAGTACAAGTCATCTCAAGCGGTACGCCACTGAACGTCCGGCCGACTCCTGGGACTGGAAATGCCGCCATCGGCACCCTTATTCATGGCACGATTGTAAAAGTGAAACCCGTCTTGAATACGGAATGGGGCATCTTGACGAGCGGAAGTTTCGTCGGCGGCTATATCCATTTGAGTTATACGGCACCCGTTACGACGACACCACCAGCTACTGGTATCCAACGCATTGTATCGTATACAGACTATCCAATGACAGTTCGCGGGATGGCCGAGCGCCAAGCCGCCAATTCCGGGCTGACAGACGCAAATAAAACGAAAGCGGCTTACTTACCGCGTTCGTGGGTAAAGGTCACCGGATCTACTGGTGTGATCACTCATACACCTCTTCAAACAGTTCGATCGATTAACTTGCAAAAAAATCCATCAAGCAATAACGCCGAAGTGTTGGCGACAATCCCAAGCGGCGCTCTTCTTCAATATATGGAGCGTCCGAGCGGCATCTCGACGTGGTACAAAGTTTCTTATGGTCCAATGATCGGATACGTTCCGGCCTCTTCCGTTGTCGGAGAAGCAAAACTTCTTAGTTTAGATAATCTGAATTCACATGTATACGGACATATTAACCCTGGTGAAACAGTCCGCATTACGGGACAAGTCGGAAATTACTATTTAATCGGTCCGTACTACCGACCAGGCGGACATAACGTTCGTATTTACGATCATGTTTGGCGTCACGCTTCGTTGCCTGAAATTGATGCGTTTACAAACCCTGATCATTTCACAGTTGGTTCAGGTGGATATTATCAATTCCTCGACTTGACGAAGAATGCAGGAACGACTGCCCCGATGTTGAATAAAGTCCTCAATAATAACGGCAGATTGAGCGGAACGTTAACCGATAAAGGACAACTCTTCATCGACTCGGGAAAACAATATAATGTAAATGAAGTCTATTTGCTTGCCCACGCTACACATGAAACAGGGTACGGTTCATCACTTTTATCTAAAGGGGTTCCTGTCGATAAAGACGGCAACGCATTAATTAATAATAGCGGTACACGCAT
Source organism: Exiguobacterium sp. SH31 (assembly GCF_001816105.1). Taxonomy (NCBI): domain Bacteria; kingdom Bacillati; phylum Bacillota; class Bacilli; order Caryophanales; genus Exiguobacterium; species Exiguobacterium sp. SH31. Next base: position 19,495 of record NZ_LYTG01000082.1, on the reverse strand, counting down.
CTATCCTGAACGTCCTGTTGCGGCTACAGTCTACAATATGTACGGCATCCGAGCTTCAGATAGCAATCCCGTTGTTTTAGGCGCGAAATTCGCGTTCGAGCAGAAGTGGTTCACACCAGAGATTGCAATTAAAGATGGTGCTAGATGGATTAGCGAACAATACATCAATCACCCAACCTATAAACAAAATACACTTTATAAGATGCGTTTCAACCCAGACCGACCGGGTGTGCATCAATATGCGACCGATATCGGTTGGGCTTTAAAACAAACCCATCGAATCAATAACGTGTATAGCCAACTTAATTCGTACACAGTTCACTTCGACGTACCAAAGTTCCAATAACGAACAAGAGACACGAGCCAACTTGGCTTCGTGTCTCTTTTCATGTCCATTCGATGGAATCGACGATCGCTTCGATCTCTAACTTTTCATCCGTCTTCTTGTCGGCGACGTACGTCAAAAACAACAGGCGCTTCCCGTCCGTGAGCGACCAGACGTCCAAATACATGTCGTCTTCAATCCCGCTCGCGTAAGCCGTCGTCATGCCGCCCGATTGATCCGTCACGCTCGGTGCGACTTTAATGTCGATCGGGAACTCCCCTAAAAAGGTATTCAGTTCTTGCAGCGCCGCATCTTCAGGGGCCTGGGCCTCCTCTGCTTCATAGATAGACATTTGAAGCGTCCCTTGCGCATCTTCCTCCACCGAATAGAAGCTGACGTGATCCTCTTCTTCATTGTATTCATAGTGCTCTGGGTAGGATAAACGAAGCCACCCGTCGATTTCGTATTCTTTCATGCTAATTGCTCCTTCGTTTTCTTGAATGTCAGGCCGGTGACCATTTTGGCTTGCAGCGCATATTTGAGCCGCTCCGTCACGTAAAGGCGTTGGCTGTTTCGATCTTGGGCGATCATATGTCCGCATAAATCCATCCGAACCGTTTGTCGGGACAGAAAGTAGAGACGATCCTCGCTTAACGGACGATATTCACCGGAATCCTCGAGGTGCTCGATCTCAAATCGGCGTAAGACGTTGAGCGCGCAATAGTGGTCGGTCTTGCCGGTACTCGTATGCAGTTCAACCCGGACGAGCTGGATGTCGTACGGACATAGATTCATAAAGATGGGTCCGATTCGTTCGTGGATGAGCAAGACGCCCATATCCGTCTCAATCAAATCGGGTAACGCCCCCGCGTCTTGGGAGATGCTCAAGACGACATAGGGTCGTTCAGTCGGTGCGAGCAGTTCCCCTTTAAAAAAGCGAAACCGTTGGATGCCGGTCAATACGCGGGCCCGCCAAGCGCTGCCACGGGCTTCCGCTTCAATCCGATACAGTCGTTCTCGACTCACGACTACTCCTCCTTCAATTGTTTGAGCGCTTCGACGAATCGTTCCCACTCTTGATCGTCGCAGACGATCTTACTTTCAATTCCCCATTCTTCCTCGATTTTCAAACGTACCTCGTTCGTTTCAACGTGGCGCGTGAGATGCAACGCTCCGATTTGAACGAACATCGGCTCGATGACCAACGTCTCGGTCGGTGAACTGACCCATTTTAGCCGGTCAGTCCGTAAAATCACATGCCACATCGACTCATGCCGCACCGAGAACGTCCATTGACGGAGCGTTACAGTTTGTTCGACTTGTTTCGCCTGGTTCATCATGCGAAACCCTTCACTCATCATCTTCAAATAAGATTTTCGTTCGCTCATACCCGTCCCACTCCCCTCTTCTATTATCTTAGCAAGACCACCTATCCGCCACAACTAATGTTTTTTCGAAAAAGGGTTTGCAAAGGTTAAATCGTGTGCTATTATATTACCGTAACGTTAAGCGTTTCGCGGGTGTAGTTTAATGGTAAAACCTCAGCCTTCCAAGCTGATGACGAGAGTTCGATTCTCTTCACCCGCTCCAATTTTAAATTTCATACTTGAATGTGCGGGTGTAGTTTAATGGTAAAACCTCAGCCTTCCAAGCTGATGACGAGAGTTCGATTCTCTTCACCCGCTCCAATTTCCGACATATTCGCGAGGCTTAACTCGCACACATAACCACATGGTGCACACCATGTAACGAGCAGGAGGTCATTCGACTTCCTGCTTTTTTGTGTTTGGACGTAATGCTTAAACGCAACCGATTCGGGAAAAGAATTGGAGATATGAAGGAGGGATCACCATGATTCAAGTCCGCCTACAGCCATTTACCGTTTATGAGAGTGCTTTAATGCGAACCACATCGACTTTGATCGACACTGAAGACAGCCTCATTTTAATCGACCCGAACTGGTTGCCAGAAGAAGTTGCGACCATCCGTCGCGACATCGAGTTGAAGCGACAAGGTAAGAAATTGTACGTCATTTATACGCACCAGCACTATGACCATATCATCGGCGCTTACGCTTTCCCTGATGCGACTGTGATTGCTTCAAAAGCGTTCGTCGAAACAGACGCCAGCGCTCAACTTGAAGAGATTAAAACGTTCTACGAACAGTATTACATCGACCGCCCGATTCAAAAGCCGGTCGTCGACATCATCATCTCCGAAGACAGTACGGTCGATCTCGGTGCTACCCCGATCACGTTCTACTTGACGCCAGGACATGAAGCGACCCATATGTCACTCATTGTCGAACCGTTGCGTCTGCTCGTGTGCGGTGATTACGGATCGAACATCGAACCACCGTTCATCGAGCACGACGCGGAAGCGTATCTCGAATCGCTTCAAAAACTTCAATCCGCCGTCTACGAACACGAGATCCGTTGGCTCATCCCGGGCCACGGCGACCTATGCGATGACCGCAGTAAGATGATCGAGCGACTGAGCGCTGCCGAAGAATATATCCTCGCTTTGCCTGAAGAACGCGTCTGGTCCCCGCTTTGGCCTGAGCACGCCTTTTTTAACCGGGTTCACGAACGCAATCGAAAACATGTCGAACAAAAAGAGCATGAGCGCGAGGCACGCCAACGTGACTATTGACGCACAAAAAATCGCAACGTCTCCCCAAGACGTTGCGATCCCCCTATGTAAACCTATTTCTTTGTGATGCGTTCTGAACGGACCGTGAACATACGGTCAATCCCATAAATCGTCACTCCGGTAAGAGCGAGCAATCCGATCATAGCTGATGAAAACATTGACCATACCCCCATTGTTCACAAATTCGTCATAATCACCCCGTGCCTTCATTATAGAAGAAAACATTTCAAAAAGAAAGCGTTTTCTTCAAACTTTCTTCACAATTGCTGCTCGTTGTTTACTTCTCCTTCGTTTGTGTAGCAACATTCAAATATGTGTAGGTTTTATGGAATGTGGGAATACACTCTATAAGAATAAAAGAGACAGAAAGCTGTTCGCTGAGGAGGAAGAGGCATGATCAAATATGGCACGTTGGTGCGAGTCGAGGGGAAATACGCCGTGTTACGTTGGAACAACGGCTCAAGTTTTATCCCACGACGATTCTTGCCATCAGAAGCACGGGTTGGCGATACGATCATTCGAGATAACCACCATTATTATCTCGAAGAAGACATGACACCGAATTTCGATGCGCTCATCAAACAACATTATAAAAAGTAAACAAAGACAGACCGGTTCTCTTCCAGTCTGTCTTTGTACGTTCATTTTGTTTGTTCGCGTAACCAGTTAAAGTCGACCGGACCGACTTGTTTGGCTGTGATCACACCGTCCGGACCGACGACATACGTTGTCGGCAAAGCGACGACGCGGTACGTCTTCTCCACCGTGCCTGCTTCGTCCAATAATACCGGGAAGCTGACCGGGACTTCTTTCAAAAACGCCTCGACGTCTTGTTTCCCGCGTCGCTCATTTTTCGTGACGTTCACCCCGAGCACCGGAATCCCGGTTTCTTCACCGAACTCGATCAATTCCGGCAGTTCTTCTCGGCAAGGCGGGCACCACGATGCCCAGAAGTTTAAGACGACTTGCTGTCCTGCGTACGCATCAAGTGCCAACGTTTCCCCTTCGATTGTCTCCAGTTCGAAGGCGGGCGCGCGTTGACCGATCTCGAGACCACCGAGAACCGTGTCGTCCGTCGCGACACGTTCAGTCTGTTCGCTCGCTTGACTCGCCTTGTATTCGTCATACCCTTTATAGCCCAGACCGGCGATCAGTCCCGTCATAATCAATCCAATAGCCAGTTTATGAAATCGCATCATTTACCCCTTGTTCTCTGTCCTATTCATTTCTAAACTTAACTTATCACATTCACTCAAAGGAGCGGAACTATCGTGCAACTTCACAATGAAAAAGTCAGTGTCACTTTGAAAGCGCAAGGCGCGGAAATGACGAGTTGGAAAGTCGACGGGACCGAGCTACTCTGGCAAGGCGACCCTACGTATTGGGGTCGACAAGCCCCGATTTTATTCCCGTTCGTCGGACGGTTGTTGGATGACCGTTACTTATATGATGGCTTGACGTATACGATGAGCCAACACGGATTCGCTCGCGATGAGACGTTCGAAGTCGCAGAATCGTCTGATACACACGTCCGCTTCGTTCTCCGTGACTCGGTCGAGACACAGAAACACTATCCGTTCCCGTTCGAACTTCACGTGGACTATCGACTGATCGGCGAGGAATTGAACGTGACATATCGCGTCCGAAACGGCGGCGACGAGGTGTTACCGTTCAGCATCGGCGGACACCCTGCCTTCAATATCCCGTTCGCGGGCGGGGTGTTCGAAGAGTATACAATCGATTTCGGTGAGACGCGCTCACTTGATCGCTTATTGTTAGAGGGTCCTTATTTGACCGGCGCCTATCAACCGCTCGGCGAACGCCGCTACATCCCGCTCTCGCATCACTTGTTCGACCAAGACGCTTTAATTTTCGAAAATATCGAGTATGCTGCACTGCGCCACCAACCGAGCGGTCGCGCCATCGTCATGGAGTGCCCGACATTCACCCATTTCGGGATTTGGTCACCGCCTCAGTCTGACGCCCCGTTCGCCTGCCTCGAACCTTGGTTCGGTCATGCCGACTATAAAGGACATCGTAAAGACATCCGGCAAAAAGAAGATATGCAGTTGCTCGCACCGAACGAAACGTTCGAAGCGACTTACACGCTCTATACGGAATGAAAAAACGTGCTGACCGCATTGGTCAGCACGTTTTCGTTAGAAGCGACTTTCTTGTTCCGCCTCATACTCTGAAGGCGGTTTTTTCATGACGATTGCGAGCACGATATAAATTAACAAGCCCGGTCCGCCGAATAAGGCGAGTACGACGAAGATGATCCGCATCAACGTCACGTCTACTCCGAGGTACTTCCCGAGCCCCGAGCAAACGCCTGCTATCATTTGGTCAGACGGATCTTTGTACAGTTTTCGTTCCATCAAGACACCTTCTCCTTCATTTTTTCGGTCATCGCTGTGGTCGACGAAGTGTCGTTCTTCCAGCTGTCGCGGCTTCGCCTCGACTATCAAAATCGAGTGCATCGTTGATCGGTGTACTTCCTGATCTAATTTCAATCCGACGTCCGTACAAGCCCCGATTATCGAGCGAGGCAGCAATGACTGTCGCGACGTCCGTCTCGGAAATCGTGGCGCCTGAGGCGTCACTTAAGTCTTCTGAAGCTTCGATCGACCCTTTTCCAGGTCCATCTATAATTGCCACTGGGCAAATGATCGTGTAGTTCAAGCCGCTATGTTCGATATACTCATCGGCCGCATTATTCGCAGACAAGAAGTTGTAATGTTCTTTCGGGCCCGCGTCTGGTCGATCGGCACCGTATGCGCTTAGTAAGACCACGTGACGGACGCGCTCTTTTTTAGCGGCGTCAATCGCTTTCATCGCGACGTTCCGGTCAAGCAGTTCAATTTCTTTGCTCGTGCCTTCTGCACCTGCTGTCGCAGCGACGATGACGGCGTCTTGGCCGGCGGTCGCCTCGTGAATCTTTTTATCAAGCTCTTTTTCAACATCGACGGTGAGCACACGCGCACCCATTTTTTCGTACTCTGCTTGCAGTTCAGGATAACGAATTAAAGCGGTCACTTGATGCGTTTTCGCTAAACTTTTCAAGACACGTCTACCGATCTTTCCTGTTGCTCCAATGACTAAAACTTTCATTCAAATTTCCCTCCTCAAAAGAGTAGTTCATTTGATTAAAATTCCTCTTTCCGTACGGAATCAAACCCGTTTCGCAAAATTATCTCACAGTTCCCCACATCGTTAAGTCGAGCGCGTCACGAATCGATTGGACGCTCTCTTCATTCGGTTGGTAATAGTAGATGTTGTCAATGTAAGCATCTTGTCCGTCGACTTGAAGTTTGTTCACTTCGGGTTGAAGCATCATCGTGAGGCCAACCGACGCCATTTGCAGCGGATTCATTTCGAGCCCCATCTCATCTTTCATAAAACTGTACGTGGCCGGGATCTTCGACCATCCGGCCGGGCTTACCAACTTGTCGGCCACTGCCGACATGACCTCGGTTTGGCGACTTGAACGGGCACCGTCTGTATCCGTTTTACGATGTCGCGCGTAGGCGAGCGCCATATCCCCGTCCATCGAATACGATACACCTTCCGTGTATTCATACGTTTGATTAAACCCCTTTTCGCTGAACGAATGGGTGGCCGTGATGTTCACTCCGCCGACGACGTCGATCAATTCCATGAACGTCTCGAACGTGATGACGACTTGACCGTCGACCGAAGTCTCGGTCAATCCTTCGACGGCACCGACCGTACACTCCGCGCCTCCATAAGCGAAGGCATGGGTAATCTTATCGCCTTCGCGCTCAGGTTCACAAGGGATCGCCGTATACGTATCTCGTGGAATCGATACGTTTTGAACGGTCCGCGAACGCGGGACGAACTCCATCAGCTGGAGCGAATCGGTTCGTGAACCGGACACCGATTCGCCGACACGGGCGTCACTGCCCATGACTAAGAACGTAACTGGGTTTGATGCCATATAACCGACCCCAATCACGAGGAGCAACAAGACGAGCAAGAGCTTTCCTTTCCAACTTCGGCGCTTGCGCTTGTCTTTTTGCGGCTTTTGTTTCGGCGGTACGCTGCTTTGCTGCTTCGGAACACGCTCTTTCGTGTCATGAGAGCGAGGTTCTCGCTTGTCCTCACGCTTTTGGCGCTTCGCTTTTTTCCCGAACGGCATCTTCAGTTTAGGTGCTTGAACCTTCCGTTTTCGATTATTGTTCGTCTCGGTCCGTTTTTCATCGGAACGATCTAAAAATGGATGGTCTTGTCCCTCCGCTTGCTTCGACTCTGGTGAAGGGCGAATCATTTCGTCTTCCGCCTCACCCGGACTCACTTGTTCATCGCGAGACAGTTCTTCTAGCCGCTCGCGTTCTAATTCACGTCTGCGTCGTTCGACACGTGAGAGTTGTTGATCGTCATTCATATGATGTACCTCTATAGTTTAGATTTTCCTACATTATCATCGACAAACTCTATTCTGACAACGGTTAGCGCAAAAATCCGTCTTAAGCATGAGACGTGAGGATTGTTTTAAATGAAAAGCGGGAAAGGAATAATAATCGGTGTCTGCCTATAAACGAGACATAGCAGCCCGTTCGATGTCCTTTTGAAGGGAGGGAGAGCTAATGCGCATCGGGAAGCTCCGCATGTTACTTGAACAGTACGGAGAGACGACTCTTCGCGATTTAGTCGTCGAAATGTACCGAAACACCCCTAAAGCCGTTATCGAAGAAAAAGATATGGATTACATGATTAGTCAGTTCACTCGTTACAAAGAACAAAAATCGTCAGACGAGCGGCATTCGCTCTCGCAGACAGTAATCCTCGCTGAACGCTTCGTAGAATTGGCTTACGATCACCTATACTTGCTGCCAAATCAAATCATGAGCGAACGCGATCAAAAGAATTGGTATATACACGCCAAGAAAATCATTCGTGACTTATCGTATTACGCCGAAGATGAAGCAGAGGCACGGACGATGTATGAGGAAATGTTTTTACTCTTGTCCTCTTCGGCAGGGGAAGAGCCCCTATTTTCAACAAGTGACCCGTTTCGACTGTTGAAACTCTCGCAAACCACGATGCTCACTCAATTGATTCATTACTATCAACTCGACGCCCCCACCTCCGACGTGTGGATCGATCGTTCTTTGTACACGGCGCTCCACGTCCCAAAAGATGTTGACTCGACACGGGTCGACTTACTCTCTACACTTCTCGAGCAACCCTACACTTCGTTTGAATGGAATTTGTTCCATCAACGCATCATCACACTTTGTGAACGGACACTTGCCAAAGCCCCGTCCGATGACAGCGCACTTGAGGACTATCAAGCACTTAAAATGCTTGAACTCGAACTCCTCGTTGAGCGCGGACAATTGTCAGAAGCTGAACGGAAGTTGTTTTCTGAGTACATCCCCTTCTTCTCACACCGTTCAGAACCGTTCAAAGTTTATGTCAATATGCTCGAGAGCCGTGGACATTCTGATGAGACGAAACGACTTCGCCGGCTAGCCAAAGAGAAACGCATTCAATTTTAAAAAAAGGGAGTCAACCGACGCCGTCGGTTGACTCCAAAACATGATATGAACGAGGGGTGTTCATCTGAAAAGAGGAGTGGAAGTTGGTGCAGAACTTCCTTCCTACATACCTAGTATAAAAGATATTTGAAACCGCTTCCGGGATAGTTATTGCATTTTTGTGAACGTTTTCACGTTAATCAATCGCGTTAATAATGCCCAACCCGATCACTGACAACAAAACGATTAAAACAAAAATAAACACCATCTCATTTGGTGACCGGAAGCCTTCGTATAACTCGACCTGTTCTTCAACGATGACATTGTCATGGACTACAATCGGTTCAGTCTCGGCAAGAGCCGTGGCCGGGACGCCGACCAATAGCAGCGCCAAGCATAAACTTATTACGTATCGCATATCATACTCCTGTCGTTTTTTCTCACTGACAGTATAGCACGTCTCTCTCGCTTCGACCCATTCGTTTCTCCTCTTCCCACCGGAAAAGTTTAACAAATCTCACAGCCCCTTCGTTGCTCTAAACTTCCTCGTTCCGACACAGATACCCCTCGATAAAATGCTCATTCTAAAGCCATTTCCCTCACCATTCCTCTTTAAAAATCTGACTTTCCACATGTCAAAACAGTAATCAAACATGATGAATGTTCATAAAATGAACACGACATTTTTCAATTGGTAGCCCTTACAATTTAAGGGTAGTGATTATTTTAGAAGAAAGAAGGATTCCTCATGAAACGGACGCTTATATTCGCAGAGTGTCGTCAAATCCAACCTAAAAAACGTTCACTGCTTCACCAATTGTACAACCCGGGCGAGTCGCCTCACATCCTCGCCATCCGACCGCACCAATATGTCCATACGGCCTGGCAAGGAGATGTTCCCGTCGCAGCAATCGCCTCCGACTATACCGATTATGCAACGGATCAGATAATCCGGCTCACGCACGAGGCGTATCGGGACCGCTATGTCTTCCGAGGTTTGCTCGACCGACTGATTCGTGAGATACGTCGAAACAGTATACGTGACACGACGTTGCTGTTACACGTCAAACAAGACCGCGACCAAGATAAGCGTCGAATGTTTGAAGTGCTCGGTTTTGATCCGTATCACGAGACCGTCACTTACACATTGCCGCTCATCCCTTTCCAAAAATATACATACGAGAACTGGTCGCTTCACGTTGATTATTTCGCGACACACTCTAGCTGGCTCGCCTACCGAAATCAATATGCGCATATGCTGACTGATGTGTTGCCGCTGACTGCATCACGACTGCTCGAACATGAACATCGTCAGGAAGTTTTCCACTCCCTTAAATTGAAAGGGAAAATCGTCGGCATCATGCGATCAAGAATTGGATCTGGACGTCTGGACGTATATGAATTCCACGTGTCAGGCAACGATGAATTGATTCAAGAGGCCGTGTCTTTTATTCAGCAAGAATTTTATTTCCGGTTCAGGTCGCTTGAACAAATTCGGGTCACGTTGACTTCACTCCAACCAGAGCTGCGATACGCTTTGATCCGACAAGGCGGGTCGCCAACCCAAGCAGGAGCCTACACGATGATTAAAGAAGTGGCGCCTTCCGCGCCATCGTTTCCACTCAATTAAAAAAAGACGCTAAACGTCACGTCCTTTTCACGGAAAGGATTCGTTCGTTTGGCGTCTTTTCTTCATTCAGCAGCGTTTGCCGATTCGATTGCTAGGGGTGGCATCTCTTCGAACAGCACGGTTCGAAGCCCGATATCACGTCGGTCCAACGATTCAATCCGATCGAATTGAATTTCACGGTCCGCGACACTGAACCAATACGTGATGTGAGGTTCATCCGTGAAGCGAAGCGCATAATTCGAACCGTTCAAATGAAAATCCACTTCGGTCGAAAGGATTTCTGCCGGGCCGATTTTTTTGTGGGTCGTCAGTCGTTCAAGAACGACTTGCTCCTCATTGATCTGATAATCGACAAACGTCGCAAGTGAGAGTCCAAACACAAATGATACCAGCGCGAACGCGCTGATCAATCCAAGAGTGATCTTTCCGTTCATGTCGCCGTCCCTCCCTCTTCTACTATATCGGATTTTGCTAAAACGTTGTGAAGTGACATTTTGTTCAAGTTTCGGCAAACTAGAGCAAGAGGAGGGATTAGTATGCAAATTGACCACACCGGGATCGCTGTTCGCGACTTAGACGAAGCGATCTCGTTTTACACGAACGTGTTACAAGGAAAACTTGTCGACCGTTATACGAATACGGCAGCCGGTGTCGAAACCGAGCTCGCCGTGATTCACGTCGGTGAAGACGTGATCGAGTTGCTCTTGCCGACAAGTTCGACGAGCCCGATCGCCCGATTCATGAAAGCACGCGGCAAAGGCGTTCACCACATCGCCTATCGGGTCGATGATTTAGAAGCATCGATTGCCGCTTTGAAACGCGACGGCATCACGTTTTTAGAAGATACGCTCCGAACGACGGCAAAAGGCCGACGCCTCATCTATATGGACCCACGCCACTCGGGCGGGGTCATCGTCGAACTATGTGATTATCCGATAATGAAGCAGTGAGGGACATCCCTCACTGCTTCATTATTGTCCGCTCGATAATATCACGATTTTTCGCTTTCAACCGTTCGTTGTGCGACGACACCATCGCCGACTTCGTCGCGTCCGGATCGATGAACGTCTTGGCCCGGTTGACCGCGTTAGCCGCATCTTGGAATGCTCCCGCAATCAGATGCACCTTGCCTTCATGCGTCAAAATATCGCCCGCCGCATAAAGTCCAGGTACTGACGATTCACTGCTCGCGTTCCCGTTCACATAGAACCCATCCACCATCTCGACTTTTAACTCGCTTTCGTTGAGGAGAGCCGAGTCCTGTTCGTAGCCGTGGTTGATGACCACTTCATCGACCTCGACCAATTCACTTGCCCCGGTCCCGCAATCGATGAGCTTGACGGCATGGATTGTCGTGCCATCATTGGAAATCAAGTCTTCGATCGTTGTATGAAGACGACAGTCGACTCGGCCGCAGAGGAGCTTATCGACTTGCGATTCATGTCCTTTAAGCGCTTCTTTTCGATACGTCAAAATCACGCGCTCCGCAATCGGCTCAAGTTCGTTCGCCCAATCGATGGCGCTGTTGCCGCCACCGGAAATCAATACCGTCTTCCCTTTAAAACGCATCAACGACTTAACCGTATAATGAAGGTTCGAGACTTCGAACCGCTCCGCCCCACTAATCTCAATTTTTTGAGGTTGTAAAATACCGCTCCCCGTCGCGACGATGACCGTCTTTGAAACGTGCCGGCCGTTCGTCGTATCGAGCACGAAATGACCAGTGTGATTTTTCGCCATCGATTCTACTTTCTCTCCGAGTACGACGGTCGGATCGAACGTGAGACCTTGCTCAATCAATTGTTCGATGAGGCAGGCACCCGTCGTCGGGGTGACGCCACCGATGTCCCATATCATCTTCTCCGGATAGACATGGATCTTACCACCGAGATGCGGTTGAAATTCGATCAACTTCGTCTTCATCCCGCGCAACCCGCTATAAAAAGCGGCATACAATCCCGCCGGACCGCCACCAATGATTGTTACGTCGTACACGTCCTGTTCACTCATCCGTTCCATCCTCCTTAAACATTTACCGTCACTGATTATCATTCTCATTTAATATACATCTAAATTTTAGTTCAGACAATCTATTTTGATATCAAAACATTCGTTGACAGTTTTTCATGTAGACTGCTATAGTTGACGTTACATTGAGAATCATTATCAAAACTACTGTTACGAGGAGAGGGGAATCCACATGTCACGGATCCATACGGCAGATATCGAGGTCGGTTACGGCGGCAAAACAATTGTGAAGCAATTGAGTTTATCGATCCCGGACCGTCAAATCACAACCATCATTGGCCCTAACGGTTGTGGGAAATCGACACTCTTGAAAGCCATGACTCGGATTCTGTCCCCGTCTAACGGTTCGGTCCATTTAGACGGAGCGGACATCGCTAAATGCAATACGAAAGAAATCGCCCAAAAAATGGCGATTTTGTCGCAAACACCTGAAGGAGCTGGCGGCTTGACCGTGGGAGAACTCGTCTCGTACGGTCGCTTCCCTTATCAATCCGGGTTTGGTCGTTTATCGAAACATGACCATGAAGTGATTGATTGGGCGCTTGACGTGACCGGCACTCTCGAGTTCAAAGACCGAAACGTCGACGCACTTTCCGGCGGACAACGCCAGCGTGTGTGGATTGCGATGGCGCTGGCCCAAGAGACAGACTTGATTTTTTTAGATGAGCCGACGACGTATCTCGACCTCGCGCATCAGCTCGAAGTGCTCGAACTACTCGAAACGTTGAACCGCGAGCAGGGCCGGACGATCGTCATGGTCCTCCACGACTTGAATCAGGCCGCCCGGTTTGCCGACCATATCGTCGCCATGAAAGACGGAGAAGTGCTCGCGACGGGCTCCGCCGAGGAAGTCATTTGTCCACTTGTCCTTAGACAAGTCTTTCACATCGATGCCATCATCGGACGAGACCCACGGACCGAAAAACCGATGTGCCTCACCTACCAACTTATAAAAGATGAGATTCAACGTGAAGCGCTCGACCCTTCGAGTGCTGATCTCGTTGCTAGTTCTCGTTAGTATGAAGCAAACGGAGCGCCTTGCACATTGCGAGGCGTTTTTCAGCAGGAAGAGGCGGGTAATGAGTGGAAGATATTGAAGAAAGGGGGAAACACTATGGATTGGCTCGATGGTTTGTTTATCCTCGTATCGGCCGCATGGCTGTATGAAATGAGGCGATACCGTAATCGTGATGAACCGACCGATGGCAACAGTGAGCACATGAGCTTTTACATCGTCTCACTTATTATGGTCACCGTGTTCGCCGTCTCGATCGGTTTATCTATTTTCACTGAAACACGCCAACCGCTCCTAGTCCGTTGGCTCGGGCTCGGGTGTTACATAGCCGGTGTTTCACTTCGTTACTGGGGAATCGCGCATTTGCGTCATCAATTCACCCGTCACGTCGTCGTCCGTCCTGCTGATGAGATTGTCAGCTCTGGACCGTACCGCTTTTTGCGCCATCCGCTCTATACCGGGCTATTATTTATCACGTTCGGATTTTCGCTCTATTTCAGTCATTGGGGCATCGCGCTCGTCGGTACGTTCGCCATGGGAATCGCCTTGCTTTGGCGCATCCATATCGAAGAACAGATGTTGACTTCACACTTCGGCAGCGCCTATCAAACATGGGCGAAATCACGAAAACGATTGATTCCGTTCATTTATTGAACAAGCGTCGAAAAACACGAATTGATAACCTCGACCCAACAAAAATGCGATCCTGTCAGCAAATGACAGGATCGCATTTTTTATACAGAAAATCGACCGAGTAGTCGGACGATCAAAAAACCGGCAACGAACGAAACAACGCTCAAGACCCACATCGTCGCCGTCTCCGGAAGACCCGGGAAGACGACGGCGAGGGACCCGATGACGAGTCCTAAAATGACCGAGAACGTCATGCCCGGGAAATTCCCGAGCAAATAACGGATCACTTTACTGCTGACGATAAACCCGACGGCTACACCGAGTCCGACGATCCCGATAATGAGCACGTTCAAGTTTGACAAGGCGCTGATGACCGTCGGGTACACGCCGATCAAGAGCAAGACGAACGAACCGCTGATCCCCGGGAGCAACATCGCCATACTGCCGAGCCAACCCGAGAAGAACAACAACAGCGCCGTACCGGTCGACAGTTCAGTAATAATGGCCGTGTCGGCCGGTTTGATGATTGCCATACTTGCTACTAGAATCGCTCCGATCACCATCGCCACGATGTGCACGGGACGCATCGTCGCACGCGATTTAAATTCAAACATCAACAGCGGGATGATCCCAAGAATCAAGCCGATGAAAAAGAACTGTGTCGGTGCATAGTATTCTAACAATAAAAATTCAATTAGACGGCTCAGTCCTAAAATCGCGGCTCCCATTCCGATTGCTAACGGGATTAGAAACCCAATATGCTTTTTCCACTGCCGACTGAATACACCGCTGATTGCTTCGATCAATCGATCGTAAATACCTAAAATGACCGCGATTGTCCCCCCGCTGACGCCAGGAATCAAGTCACTCGTCCCCATCGCGATACCGCGCAGGATATTTTTCCACTCCATAATCGATCTCCTTTTATATCTGATTCGTTTCAAGCACTTAGTATATCCGAGAAGCTCGGGTTTTGCATCGGTTTCAAGACCGAGACTCAGACTTCGGCCAATGTTTCACAAGCCGAGCATCATATAATCGAAACGCCCTCCTGAAATCTCAATCTCTTTATGTTTGCGGAAGCCAAGACGTTCGTACAGACGCGCGGCCGCCGGATTGTCCTGGTCGACGTTGAGCGTGACGGCCGGGATGTTCGTTTCGCGAGCATGTTCGACCACTCGCTGGATCAAGTTCGTACCGATGCCGCGTCCTCCAAATTCTGAGTCGACGGCCACGGAATCGATATACAAAACGTCTCCTTCCGTCTCCACGTCAAGTTGCCCAGGCTGCCCATGCTCGATGAGCCATTGCTTAATCGGCTCATCCAACTCAATCACGCGCTTGCCCTCATAGGCGATAATAATACCTGCGATAACGCCATCTATGTCTGCCACCCAAATGTTTTCATGACTTAACCGGTTGTTCGGCCGACCAATCCACATCGCTAAGCGTTCGAGCACTTGCTTTTGGTCTGTCGTCCCCGTCAATGAATACGCGATGTCATGAATCGCTGCGTAAACGAGCGGTGCGATTGCTCCACTTTCGTTTGACTGTGCCTGTCGAATGTTCATCATTTATCTCCTCCACCAATTAGTCTAGCATAAAGCTAGAAACTGTTGGTTTGTCACATCTAGAAGTGTGGGATGATAGAAACAGAAGGGAGGAATTTTAATGAAAGCTATTTTAACGGGCATGAACGGTACAGTCGCACCGGTCGTCGCCAAAACAATACAACGACATGGGATCGAACCTGTCGCTTGGGACAGAACAAAAGTTTCGACGTCAGACGAGGCGGCGATGCGTGAATTTATCGAATCGGTGCGTCCTCATTATTTTCTTCATATCGGTATGGGATCGGTTGAATGGGCTGAAACGTTGGCCCGCCTTTGCGGAGAATACAACATCCCGTTCTTGTTCACGAGCACGGTCTCAGTATTCTCAGACAATGTGACCGGTCCGATCACGCCGGACACACCACCTGACGCGACGGACGAGTACGGCACCTACAAACGCGCCTGCGAAGAAGCAATCGCTCGGATCAACCCTGGTGCACAAATCGTCCGACTCGGCTGGCAAATCGGCGAAGCTGCCGGTTCGAATAATATGATGGACTATTTTACGAATGAAATGAACCAGCACGGTGTCATCAATGCGAGCACCCACTGGTATCCATCCTGCTCCTTTTTAGAAGACACGGCCGACGCATTGTTCGAGATATTGACGAAGCGCGGTCCCGGTCTATATCAATTGAACGGCAATACGAGCCTGTCGTTCTACGACATCGCCACTTCGTTAAACGAGTTGCATGACCTCGCGTGGCGCGTCGAGCGAGCGGATGAACCAAAACGCGACAATCGGATGGTCGACATGAACATCACGATTCAACCAATCACAAAACGATTGACACTTCATACAAAATGAGTCGACAAATTCGTCGACTCATCTTTTGGCTACAAAGCATGTTCCCTCGTTTCTACCGAACAAACCTATCAGGAAAGGAGGGATTCGTATGCTCTCATTCATTTTGACGTTCCGTCGCATGTTTCGTGGAATATGGCGTGGTTTGAAAGAACCTGAATTTCAAGTTCTGTTCAGCCTAGCATTCCTCACGATTTTGTCAGGTACGCTGTTTTACTCCCGTTTTGAAGATATGCGTTGGTTAGACGCCCTCTATTTCAGCGTCATCACGCTCACGACGATCGGCTACGGTGATTTTGTCCCGACGACCGATATCGGCAAAGTGTTCACGATTGGTTACGTCATCACCGGCGTCGGCATTATGGTCGGGTTCATCACCCAAGTATTCAATCATTTGCAGCAAGCACGACTCAAGGAGATCAAGAACAAACGAAAAATGCCGCCATCCGATTAAGGATAGCGGCGTTCGTTCGTTACGATGCTTTTCGACTTCGATTCTCGAGCGCGAGTTGCTGATTAAAGCGCTTCGTCTCAGCGATGACGACACCCGACAAGAACAAGAGCCCAATCAAGTTCGGGATGGCCATCAAGCCGTTAAAGACGTCAGACAGAGCCCATACCATGTTCAAGTTCGTCGTCATCGCCCCGAGTCCAGCGACGAGTACAAAGGCGATCCGATACGGTATGATCGACTTTTGACCGAACAAGTAATGAATCGATCGCTCACCGTAATACGACCAACCAAGCACGGTCGAATACGCGAACATGACGAGGCCGATCGTGACGACATAACTGCCGAACGGCCCGAGGAACTGTTCGAACGTCGCCGTCGTCAATTCGACCCCTTCAAGTCCGGATCCGATTTGACCGCCCATGACGAGCGTGATCCCGGTGACAGAACAGACGATCAACGTATCAAGAAACACCTGCGTCATCGAGACGAGGCCTTGACGACCTGGCATGTCCGTCTTGGCCGCGGCCGCAGCGATCGGAGCCGAACCAAGACCAGCTTCGTTCGAGAAGACGCCGCGCGCAACCCCGTACCGGATGGCTGCCCCGATGGCCCCGCCGCCAATCGCTTCGGCGCTGAACGTGCTGCTGAAGATGAGCGCAATCGCATCGGGGATGAGTGCGTAGTTCATGATCATGATCAAGAGACCGCTTCCTAAATAAAAGACGATCATGACCGGAACGAAGTAACTGACGACACGACCGATCGATTTGACTCCGCCGAGAATGACGATTCCGGTAAAAATCATAATTAAGATGCCCGACACGTACAGTGGGACGTCGAACGTCGAGTTGAGCGCCAACGCGACCGAGTTCGTTTGAACCCCGTTCCCGATCCCGAACGCGGCTAATGAGGCGAACGCTGCAAACGCGATCGCGAGCCAGCGTTGCTTCAAGCCCCGTTCCAAATAATACATCGGTCCTCCGGCCATTTGACCACGTTCGTCCGTCACTCGGTACTTGACGGCGAGCACGGCTTCGGCGTACTTTGTTGCCATCCCGAAGAAGCCCGATACCCACATCCAAACGATCGCGCCTGGTCCCCCGAGGACGACCGCAGTCGCGACACCGACGATATTCCCCGTACCGACGGTCGCCGCGAGCGCTGTCATGAGCGCTTGGAAGTGGCTAATATCTCCTCGTGACGTCTTGTCTTGATTTTTAGAGAATGCGAGTTTCAACGCGTAAGGCAACTTCGTGATTTGGAGCCCCCCGAGACGCACCGTCAAATAAACGCCTGTCCCCACAAGCAAAATTAACAGCGGCGGTCCCCACACAAAGTCTGAAATCGTACCGATTAGTTCGCTGAACGATTGACTCATGCTGTAATCCCCTTTCCCCGTATGTAATAAATACACCTCTATTTTTTCAGAATACTCGGAACGTTGTCAAAAGTATTGTGCTAAAACAAAGACGTGGATAAACGTTCTGTATCTAAAACAGCGAGCCGTCGGTTAGACGTCTCGCTGTGACGGTGGCTTTTCGCGTTGCAGAGGGGCTTTCCAATCAAAATCGTCCGGCACATAGTCAAGTCCGCCCGAATGAAACGGTTGGCATCGCAACAGGCGCCGCGTCGTCAAATACCCGCCTTTGACAGCGCCATGCTTCTCAATCGCCTCAATCCCGTAGTGCGAACAGCTCGGATAAAATCGGCATGTCGGGGGCTTTAAAGGGGAAATAAAGCGCTGGTATCCTTGAATCCCACGTACTAATACTCGTTTCATTTCAATCGCCTCGCTCAGTCAGATTACTGCAATGATAGCCTGGACGGCGTGAATTGTCATCTGCAGCGCTTCATCGATTCTCGTTACAAAACGACGAGTTTTTTCCTTTCTTTTACAATTCAAGCGTGGCAGGCGATAATTGTTCGAACATTTGTTATGATAGGCAACATATATACGACCGAATCAAATGAATGAAGAGGTGACGGAAATGAACATATTAATGGTAGGAGCAGGATCGATGAGCGAGGCACTCGTCCGAGGCTGGATCGCTTCCGGGCTCTCCCCTGAACAGATTACGATGACGAACCGAAGCGACCTTACACGTCTAGAGCAGTTGCGAGATGAACTCGGCGTACAGATCGTCGAAACAGAAGACGTCAACGCTTATACAATCGTCGTGCTCGCGATGCAACCAGACGGCGTCTTAGCTTACGCTCAATCACAGACGTGGAAAACACCGCTGCTCGTATCCGTTGCGGCGCATATCGAGCCGAGCGAGCTTGAAGAAGCAGCCGGCATCCCAGCCATCTGCGCGATGCCGAACACCCCGGTCGCCCATCAAACCGGGATGACCGGACTTTGGTTCGGACCTGAGACAGATGCGACCGACCGCGAGACGGCGACGGCACTGTTCGATCGTGTCGGTCGGACGGCCGTCACGGACGCGAAAACGATGTCGGCTTTCATGGCGGCGGCCGGATGCAGTCCTGCGTTCTTTTACGAGATTGTCGGTTCGATGACCCCGGTGCTGACAGAAGCCGGGTTTGATGAAGACACGGCCCGCCAAATCGTCGCTCAAGCGATGAAAGGATCAGCCGAGTTATTGTTGCATGAGACACGTCCGACCGACGAGCTGATCGCAGACGTCGCCGCACCTGATGGACCGACCGACCGCGGTGTCGGCGTGCTCCGCTCACGTGACTTGTCTGACGTGATGTCGTCCGCCCTGCGTGAGAGCGCAAAGGAAGACCACGACCCTGTCGACGCAACGATTGAAAGAACGTAAGTACTTGAACCGCCCGATAGAAGTCGAACGCTAAGTTCTGACTTCTATCGGGC
>NZ_LYTG01000081.1:0-25201 GCF_001816105.1 Exiguobacterium sp. SH31 | reverse complement strand
GTTCTCGGACCACTGTTTTTCATAAGTCATAAAATCCACAAATAATCTTGCTTCCCGATAGCAACGTACGTGTTATGCTACCGAATGAGAAGAGTTATCATTTGACTAAAATGGAGAGATCTTAATGAATTCATTACTTGCCATGCCGCTGCATCAACCGGTGCTCATATCTGATTTAACGCGAATTGATGACCGCTTGCGGCGTCGCATGATTGCCTTAGGATTTTATGAAGGTTGCTCCGTACGAATCAAGCGCCGGGCCATCTTTTCCGGACCGCTCACGATTGAACAACTTGAACATCAACAAATGATTGCCATCCGTCGCTGTGACGCTGAACAGATCGGGGTGATCGTCCCGTGACGCAACGGATTGCCTTGATCGGAAACCCGAACACCGGAAAAACGTCTCTATTTAACCGATTGACCGGCTCCTTCGCCCACGTCGGTAACTGGGCAGGTGTCACGATCGAACAGAAAATCGGGCAGCTGCATGGAAACTTTGGACAGTTGATCGACTTGCCCGGTGTCTATGATTTAGACCCGCTATCGGCTGACGAAGCAATCGTCTCGCGATTCCTGTTGCAGGAACCGTTCGATGGGATGATCAATATCATCGATGCCTCGCAGTTCGAACGCAACTTACAATTAACGCTCCAATTGCTCGAAATGGGCCGTCCGCTTCAAATCGGCTTGAACATGGTCGATGTCGCCAAAGGACGGGGCATCCACATCAATTTAGAGCGCTTGAAAGAACGTTTGGACGCGGACTTGTTTCCGATCACAGCGCGTACAGGTGCCGGCTGTGAAGTCCTCCTGTCCTCCCTGCGAACAACCCCACGCGAACCTTTCGTACTCGATTACGGGGAAGAGACCGAACAGGCGATTCAACAAATTCTTGAAGCGACAGGACTGAGTGAGCGCGATCGCTGGATCGCCGTTCAATACTTGGCCGGAAATCGCGTCATTTCAGAACAGCTCGAATCGTCGTCGCGAACCGTCAATGAAATTCGTAAAGCGTTAGAAGTGAAACTCGGACGCTTCGCCCACGCCCATATTACAGAACGCAGACGCGACTGGACGAAAGACGTTCGCCATCACGTCGTCGATCAGCAAGGCGTACACCAAGCCACGGTCACCGACCGCATCGATGCCGTCGTGACACATCCGATCTGGGGCTTACCTATTTTCTTTACAGTACTTTACGCCCTGTTCCACATCACGTTCAACTGGATCGGTGCCCCGTTGTCCGATCTGTTGGATGGATTTTTGTCGGGTCCGGTCACATCCGGAACGAGCTCGTTGTTACAACTCCTCGGGACCTCTTCTTTCATCCAGGCGTTGCTGATTGATGGGGTGATCGCGGGTGTCGGCGGCGTCCTCGTCTTCGTCCCTCAGATTTTCGTGCTCTTTTTCTTTATCTCGTTTTTAGAGGATTCTGGCTATATGGCGCGTGTCGCCATTGTCATGGACCGATTTATGCAACTCGTCGGACTGAACGGGAAAAGTTTCATTCCGATGATCATTGGATTTGGTTGTAACGTCCCGGGCATTATGGCGGCACGGACGGTCGAGGAAGAGCGGGAGCGGCTCGTCACAATTTTCATTTCACCGTTCATGTCGTGCTCGGCGCGTTTGCCAATTTATGCTGTCTTCGCCGCCAGTTTTTTCGCATCAAACCAAGCGCTCGTTGTCTTGTCGCTCTATATGCTCGGGATCGTCCTGGCGTTGATTGCTGCAAAAATATTCACGTCCGTATTGGCGGCGGAAGATCGGAACAGCCTCTTTATCGTTGAACAGCCTCCATATCGTGTCCCCCAAGGGTTGACGCTTTGGCGCAGCACGTGGCAAAAAGCGAAAGGGTTCGTCCGAAAAGCAGGTACGTTCATCTTCGGCGGTTCCGTCTTCATTTGGTTACTCGCCTATTCCGGTCCAGCCGGAATGGACGTCCCGATGAATGAGAGTTTTCTCGCTATGATCGGCGGGGTCGTTGCGACGTTGTTAGTTCCACTCGGTTTCGGGACGTGGCAGGCCGGTGCTTCGCTCATCACAGGTTTTTTAGCGAAAGAAGTCGTCGTATCGACGATGGCGATCATTTATGCGGTCAGCGAATCAGACTTGTCCGCCTCGTTGCTTCCCGTGTTTACGCCGTTGAGCGCATATAGCTTCATGGCGTTCGTCCTCTTGTACGTCCCTTGTCTAGCGACCGTCGCCGTCATTCGGCGTGAAGTGGGCAGCGCCAAGTTAACGTGGGTTGCTAGCCTTTATGGGCTTGGTGTTGCGTACGTCGTATCACTGATGATCTATCAAATCGGTCGTCTGTTCGGATTGGCTTAACAAGGAGGAAAACTTATGTCCTTATTTGATGTATTGATCGGTCTTGCCGTATTCGGGTACGCCGCTTATTCGCTCCATCGCTACACCCGTAAAGCAAAAGCTGGTAAATGCGCCACGTGCGAAATCGCACCGACTTGTACGACATCCTGTGACGCAGCAGACTGGGATCAAATCATTGCGGAAGCACTACATCCTGATCAACCAGTCACAGCCCACAAAAAAACGGATTAGCGCGAAAAAATGCGCTAGTCCGTTTTTCATTGGAGGATATGTAACGTGGTGACAATGATCGCGACCATCAAAATACCGGGCAGCAAGTTGGCGACACGAATCCGGGTGATTCCGACCAGGTTTAACCCGATGGCGACGATCATGACGCCGCCGGTCGCCGTCATCTCCAAAATAAAGTCATCCATGAGCGACTCCGGAATAAACTTCATGATCTGGATGGCGAGCAACGCGATTGCCCCTTGGTACAACAAGACCGGCACGGCCGAGAACATGACGCCGATGCCGAGCGTCGAACTGAGCACGAGCGCCGTGAAACCGTCAATCAACCCTTTTGTATAGAGGACGTCATGGTCCCCGCGCAGGCCACTGTCGAGCGCCCCGATGACGGCCATCGCCCCGATCACAAAGATGAGCGTCGCCGTGATGAAGCCTTCCGCGATGCTCGACTTACTTTTCCCACCGAGACGCCGTTCCAACTGATAGCCGATCTCGTTCAACTTCTCGTCGAGCTTCCACCATTCGCCGAGCGCGGCTCCGATGACGAGACTGCCGATGACGATTAAAAAATTCTCACTCTTCATGCCCATCTGCACACCAAGCACGACGACGGCGAGACCGATGGCAGCCGTGACCGTCTCTTTCATCCGCTCGGGGATTCGGTGAAACAACAACCCGAGTAATGTGCCGACCACGATCAAGGCCGCATTGACGATTGTTCCGGTTAATACCATCGTATAATTCCCCGTTTCTGTATGTATTGAGAGGAATATACCAACTGTTTATGTGGGCTGTCAATTAAAAGAATACACAAAAAAAGCCACTTCTCGTAAGAAGTGGCTGCGCGGAAACCCACGTTCCTATGGGTTTCGCATCGGGTTTGGCACCCAAGTGATTCTGACTGGGCTCGAACCAGCGACCTCTACCCTGTCAAGGTAGCGCTCTCCCAGCTGAGCTACAGAATCAGGTCGTGTCCTCTCTTTAGGACACTATTAATATATCAAGAAACTAATGCCTTGGCAACTGTTTTTTAAAACTTTTTTATTTTTTTCACCGTGTCATTTCTTCCCGTTTCATGTGACGACATAGACGTTCCAAATCACCGGCATACACGGACACGATCATGCCTCCGTGTTCGGTGTCACGGTCCCAATGCAACCCATTCGCTTTGGCGACTCGCTGTGACGGCACGTTGTCCGGGTGAATGAGCGAGATGATGTCTTTCTCGCCGTCCTCGAACGCATGTTGCATGAGACGCGCGGCCGCTTCCCGACCGTAGCCCATGTGCCAGTGCTTCGGTGCCAGCCAATAACCGACCTCGAGCTCGATGTTGCCATCAAGTTCATGCAAGAGCGTCCCGGCATGGCCGATCGGCTCATCGCTTTGATGTGTCATCAGCTTGAGGAGTCCGGTCTGTCGGCCCGTCGTATAGCGGGCCAACTGTCTCTCGAACCATTCGATTGTCTGTTCATCCGTATATGGCTTGCCGTCCGGACTGATGAAGCGCATCACCCGCGGATCTTGGAGTAACGATTTTACGAAATAGAAATCGGAGATTGTATAAGGTTCAAGCCGTAGACGTTCTGATTGCAACTCGACAAGATTCATCTTTCCCGCCCCTTTCTTTCACAGTCTGAACTATTCAATTCCCGTTTCTATCTCATTTCAATCCTATTCACGCCACGACTTTCAACCCGATAACGCTCCCGATAATGAGAATTAAAAAGAAGACACGCCAGCGATCCCTTGACTCGTTCAAGTACAACATACCGAGAATCACTCCACCCGCCGCGCCGATCCCGACCCAAATCGAGTAGGCGAGCCCGAGTGGCAACGTCTCGAGCGAACGTGACAATAAATAAAAACTTAGTGCAAACGTCGTGATCGAAAGAAGCGACCATTTTAAAATCTGATAGCCTTTTGATTTTCCCATGAAGAAAACAGCAAGCATCTCAGCGAGCCCAGCCCCGATTAAAAATGTCCAACTCATGCCGAATCACCTCCTGTCACTTGCTTCAAACCGACCACCCCGATGAGGAGCGTCGCGATAAACAACAGCTTCATTCCCGTCATCGTCTCATCAAATAAAATATTTCCAACGATGACCGTCCCGACGGCGCCAATACCCGTAAAAACGGCGTACCCGGTGCCAGCTGGCAACACACGGAACGACATCGCCAACAAGCCAAAACTGACAATCAATAACACGATGGTCACGACGGTCGGTCCTAATACGGTAAACCCGTTCGACAATTTCATCGTCGTCGCCCAAACAATTTCAAGAAGTCCGGCGAGCACGAGCCACAACCAAGCCATTTGTTCCTTTTTCATGTCCACCCGACTCCTTTCTTGAAAATTTTAAATGCCGCATGCTGTCGTTGCGCTCGATTCGTTGCAAACGAAAAGAGTGAAAGCAACGCCCCGTCCAAAAAGCAATAGTACGCGTCATATACGTCGTCGAGCGATTGTTCCGGTAAATCGCCACGCTCCATCGCCAAACGGAACTGCTCTTTCTCAAACGCCTGGAGCTCGGTCTCGACCGACCCGATCGTCGTCTCGATGAAGACGCGCAGCTCAGGAGGCGGTACGAGCAGCATTCGCTTCGTCAACATCCACGTCTCTTCTTCTTCGAAGAAATGAATCAGCGCTTCAACGATTGCCTCGATCCGTTCGAGCGGTGCCGCATCATTTGACTCGTCCCGCGCTTGTGACCAAGCATGCTGGTAACGCTCGGCCATCTGTTCGACGACTTGTTTGAACAGCTGTTCTTTTCCTTCGATGTGCGCATATAAAGATGCTTTCTTAATCCCGACATCTTCGGCGAGCGCCGCCAAAGACAGTCCTTCATATCCTTCGAGTGCGAACCGGCGTCTGGCAGCTTGTTCAATCCGTTGTTTCGTGGTCATTTGCGATCTACCCCTTTCATCTCCCCTCACTTTACCTAACGAATGGTAGGTAGTCAAACTTCCGGATTGAGTTTTTGTACGGACAACGCCAAAATGAGAAGAGACCGTCAGAGGAAGGAATGATTGTATGATCGAACAGTTTAGTTTCACCTTGCCGACCGAGACGATACGAGGCCGAAAACGAATCGTCCGCGTCTACCGCCCCGACTTCGCTCGTACCGACGAGGTGTTGCCCGTGCTCTATATGCATGACGGCCAAAACGTCTTCGACGGCAAGACCGCGACAATCGGGGAAGGTTGGGCAATCGACCGCCATCTCGACGATTTGCAACTGCCGCTCATGGTCGTCGCCATCGCGAGCGCTCCCGATTGGCTCGACCGATACGATGAGTACTCATTTTATGAAGACGAGATGCTTTATAAACGCATCGGACCTGAACTCGCTAAGACCCGACCGACACTCGGCGGCAAGGGGCGCCTGTATGCCGACTGGCTCATGCAGGAGCTGAAGCCGTGGATTGACGCCCGCTACGCGACCGATCCGGATGATGTCGGTGTGATGGGCAGTTCGATGGGCGGCGTCATCTCGCTCTATATGATGGCGACGTATCCGGCAATCCGTCGTGTCGGTTCGCTGTCGACGGCCGCCTGGTCCAACCTCGACTCGCTCATTCGCGAACTGAAACAAGCCGACCTGTCCGCCCGACTCTATATGGATATCGGCACGAACGAGACGAGCGGTCCGATCACACCGGAAGACTATTTATATACGAACGCGAAACTCGTCGAGACGATCGCTCGGACCGGTATCGCCTTCCGCTATGAAGTCGAGCCCGGGGCGGTCCACAACGAGATTGCGTGGCGGCGGCGGTTACCGAACGCGCTCGCATTCCTGTATGAACTCTCATGACATGAAAAGACGCAAAGGCGGTCGCCTTTACGTCTTTTCAACTATCTTTTTCTATTAGATGACCCAGTTCCCATCACGCATGATCGCTTCGCGTGTTCCATCCTCGAGCTCACCATCGATATTCATTTCGGCCGAACCGATCATGAAGTCGACGTGTGTCATCGAGTCGTTCGCGCCATTCTCAGCGAGTTCTTCGGGCGACATCGTCGGTCCGCCTTCAAGGCATGTCGAGTAGGCACGTCCGAGCGCCAAGTGGCACGATGCGTTCTCATCGAACAACGTGTTGTAGAAGAGGAGTCCCGAGTTCGAGATCGGCGAATCATCCGGCACGAGCGCAACTTCTCCGATGCGGCGTGCCCCTTCATCAAGGTTCAACAGTTCATCGAGTGCTGCCTGCCCTTGTTTCGCTTCCGCTTTCACGACTTTTCCGCCTTCGAACCAAAGCGTGAACCCGTCGATCAAGTTCCCGCTGTAGCTGAGCGGCTTCGTGCTCGACACGTGTCCTTCGACCGCATCTTTATCGGCGAGCGTGAACACTTCCTCCGTCGGCATGTTGGCGATGAAGTCGACGCCGTCCATGTTCGGACCACCGCCACCGAGGAAGACGTGCTTCTTCGGAAGACCGATCGTCAATTCCGTGCCTGGTGCTTTGTAGTGAAGTTTCGCGTATTTCTTGTCCGTCAACAGCTGCGCCCGTGAACGCAACGCTTGATCGTGCTCGTCCCAGGCGGCAACGACATCGTCTTGGTCCATTCGCGTTGCTGCGAAAATCGCTCTCCACAGGGCCGGAACCGCATCTTCACGGTCTGGGAATACTTTTTTCGCCCATGCTTCAGATGCACCGGCCACGATTGACCAGCTGACATTATCACTCATGACATACTTACGCCATTTTGCGAGCGCGACACCAGACGCCCGGTTCGAGTCGGCGATGCGTGATGATTCGACACCGTTCAGCGCGTCGGGATCGTCGCTGACGATCGACAAGAATGCCGTCTTCTCTTCCGCGAGTTGCTCGAATCGTGCTTTGAGCCACTCTGGGAACTCCTTGAACGCTTCAGTCGGTGCGTTGAAGTAACGCACTTTCGTCGTCTCTTCATCGCTCCAGTTGACGTACACTTGTTTCGCTCCGGCCGCGTAGGCTGCTTTCACGATTTGGCGGACGAGCGGTGCTTGGCTAATATCGGCTCGGACTTCGAGCTGTTGACCCGGTTGAATGTTGACACCTTTTTTGACAGCAAGCTCGGCATAGCGGGCAAATTCTGCCTCGGTCGGTAAAGTTACAGTAGACATATGTACAGTTCCTCCTTTTTCACTTATTTCTATTTTCTTAAATTTTCGGAAAAGTTGCAACCAAATCGCAAAAACGGGCATATTAGTAGATGTAGAGAGAAGGAGGAGAAAAACATGTCAGATTGGAAAACGACTTATTCACACTTTTTAAACAACGCCCAAACCGACTTCACCGAGAACGAAAAGCTAGGTGACTTATTAGTCCAAGGAGAACTCGCCCTAGCAAAAGTCACGGTCGACGTCGCCTCAAACGAAATCAGCGACATCGAACGAGAAGAGGAACTCACACTATACTTCCAAATGAAACAACTGCTTAACATGCTGCGTGCCGTCTACAACGCCCAGTTCGAGATGCAGCCCGACAAGCAACACGCTCTCGTCGCGGCCGTGCTCTATTTCGTCTCACCGTTCGACGCAATCCCGGACGACGCCCCGCTCGGACTGTTTGACGACGCTCAAGTCATCGACTACGTCCACGAACAGCTAGCGAGTGATATCGACCGTTTCCATAACGAGTTATAATCGTTCAAGACTTGAAATTCCGGCGTCATCGGAGTACGCTTGCATGAGTTCATTCAAAGGAGGCGTATGGCGCCTTAGCCACTCATATGTACGCAAAATCACGTAAACGGATTGCCGTCGAGACTGTCTTGTTTATCATCGCCGGAACAATCCTACAATCTATCTTTGTCGGTCTGTTACTCAAACCGAATGAAATCGGATCCGGTGGGATTGTCGGAATCACGCTCATCGTCAACGAGCTGTTCGGCACACCAATCGGACTCACCCAGCTAGTGCTAAATATCCCGCTCTTCATCATCGGGATCAAATATCTCGGGAGACGATTCATTCTCATGACAGGACTCGTCGTCATATTGTCATCGATTTTAATCGACGCGCTGCCTGTCCTCATTCCACCGACGCCGCTCGACGATCCGCTCGTCGCGTCCGTCTTCAGCGGTATCGTCTCAGGACTCGGTTTGGCACTTTTGTTATTTGCCGGGGCGTCGACAGGCGGACTCGATATTTTAGGGAAAGTCATCTTCATGAACAACCGCAACTTATCGCTCCCGAAAATCTTTTTGACCCAAGACATTATCGTCTATATCCTCGTGTTCATCACGTTCGATATTAAAGCGGTCATGTATGCGCTCGTCCTCAGTTTTGTCCGGTCGCGGACGTTGTTGACGATCCATCGCTTCTTCTCCGCCCAAAAACAGTGTTTCATCATCTGTAAAAAAGCGGACGAGATCAACTTGGTCATCAAACAGAACTTGAAGCGTGGGGTCACCATCATGGATGCGACCGGCGGCTATTCGAACGACGCGAAAAAAATGCTATACGTCGTCGTTCAAAACAACGAGATTCCAAAGTTGCGTCAAATCGTCTCAGACATTGATTCCGAGGCGTTTGTCACTGTCTCAGAAATCGACTCGATTGTCGGTAACTTTAAAGAACATTCGTATACACTCTGATCGACAGCATCGTGCTGTCGATTTTTTTGTGTAATAAATACTCGAACGGTCCGATAATAAGGATGAGCCTCAGAGACATATACAGAAGGAGGTGCATGAGTTGTCTAGCCACACTTTGCGCCAATCAGTCCCCGCGCTTCTCGTCGGGACGTTTTTTATCGGTTTATTCGTTATCTTATTCAGCCCTTATGCGTTAAGGGAGACGAGCTTGTTCGTCTACTTTATGATCATCGCACTCGTCGCCACCGTGGTAAGCGGGAGTGCCGTATTGCGCCATCACGGGATGCGCCGCTATATCTATCTTCTCATTAGCGCCGGCAACGTCTGTTTCATCGCTTATTTGGTGGGACACCGCTTTACCACGGCGATGTCGATTGACATGATGCTGTTCGTTCAAAACTTCTTTTATTTGATTATGGCCCTCATCGTCATCACCCAATCGATTGAAATTAGAACGTTGAAGTTGCGCACGTTTGATGTGTTCGCACTGCTCAGCTTTTTGATTGTCGGTGCGTTGCATATCTTCTTTTACACAAGGAACGGCGGCCAGTATGTCACGAATTTGAACGGCTTTGAAGAACAGATGGTGCTGATCAGCCTTTACATGGTGCTCGGTTTCTTATATTTGAATCGCATCGTGACATCCGGGCAAGGCTTCCGCGTGATGCTCCTCATCGGGATTCTCGGTTTTACCATCGCCTCGATCATCAATGAGCTGCAGTTGTTCACCGGTATCGGCCATGAGCTTCTCCATTTACTTCAAGTCATCAGCATTCTCATCATTTCAATCAGTTATTTGTTTGATGAATCGACAGAAGACGTCCTCGCCCATGATTCTGTGCTTGATTACGTCATCTACAGTACGATTGTCATGTTGTACATGCTCGCATCAGACCGACTGCTCGGCACCTCGATCATCGACTCGATGATTGCGAACGCGGTGTTGCTGTTGCTCATCCGTCAATTCGTTGTTGCTAAGCAGAACGCACTCATTAGCCATCGGTTACATACCGTCAATACAGACCTCGAAGTCGCGGTCACGACGAAAGCCCACGAGCTCGAACTCCGTGAACAACAGTACCGCTCACTGTTCGCGTATCACGCAGAACCCATCTTTTTGTTCGACCTTGACGGCGAAGTGTTGTCTGTCAACGAAGCAGGGAGCTCTGTCCTCGGTCATGACACCGAGACGCTCATCGGATCAAATATTTTAGACATCATCGAACAAACGGATCGATCCGCCTATACGAACGTGTTACGTGACCTTACGAACGGACGTCCACAAACATTAGACGTCAATGTCGTGACAGAAGATGGTTCGGCACGCGTTTGGCAATTGATGAACATCCCGATGATCATTGATGGGGAAGTCGAAGGCATCTATGCCATCGTCAAAGACATCACGCAAATGATCGTCCAACAAGAACAGATCCTTTATCAGGCTAACCATGATAGCTTGACCGGGCTGCATAACCGTTACGCGCTGCAAGAACAGATCGAGCGCCTGATCACGGACGGCCGACCGTTCACACTCATGTTCTCCGACCTCGACGGGTTCAAAGAAATCAATGACCAGTTCGGCCATCATATGGGTGATCAGTTGCTGCAGCACATCGGTAAACGTCTACGCAGCGCCTTGTTGCCAAACGAATATGCCGGACGACTTGGAGGCGATGAATTCATCGTCGTCGCCGAACACAATGATGATGAAATTCTCGTTGAACGTTTACGTCGTCTCGTTTATCGTCCTCCTTATTTCATGGCCGGGAACCTCGTCGAAATTCATGCTTCAATCGGAATCGTCCGTTATCCGGAGCACGGCACGACGCTGAAGCACCTCTTATCGAACGCTGATTTGGCCATGTATAAGGCAAAAGACAAAGGACGCGATGAGACCGTTATTTTCGCTCCTGCGCTTCGCGTCGATAAGGAAGAACGAAAATTGTTGATGGAAGGACTTGATATGGCGCTCGAGAAAGGTGAAATCTCACTTTATCTCCAGCCACAGGTCGATGCCTCGACGAAGGCGATCATCGGCGCCGAGGCACTCATGCGTTGGCAACGCGACGGCAAGTTCATCCCGCCGAGCGAATTCATTCCGATTGCCGAAGAGACCGGTCATATTCATGACCTCGGTCGTTGGATGATTCATGAGACGTTCCAACTGATGTACGCGTTTGAACAAGGCGACATCGATTTGCCAAAACTATCGGTCAACTTGTCGGTCCGGCAATTGTTCGATGAACACTTGATCGATTATTTGACGACGTTGTTCGAACGCTTCCCGATCGAACCGAGCCGCTTGAACTTCGAGTTGACCGAAACGGTCGCGGCGCACCAGTCAGACCGCGTCTTAAATCGAATTCTCGAGTTAAAGGCACTCGGTATCAAACTATCGATCGACGATTTCGGGACCGGCTACAGCTCACTCGCCTATCTCGTCCGCTATCCGATTGACGAGTTAAAGATCCCGCGGGAGTTCACGATGCAGCTAGAAGAAAATCGCGAGTATCAAACCGTGACCGCGACCATCGTCGCCATGGCACGACAACTTGGGATGGCTCTCGTCGCTGAAGGCGTCGAGACCGAATACCAAGAGACGTTCCTTCGTCGGATCGGTTGCAACTCGATGCAAGGGTATCGTTACGCGAAACCGATGCCGCTCGACGAGTTCGTCATCTATTACATGAAACAAAACGCTTGAACAGACAAACGCCTCGGGTCCACTTACGGATCCGAGGCGTTGCTTATTTCATTTCATAGATTTTGACTTCGCCCGGCATCAAATCGACCCAAAGGTCCCAGTTGTCGTCGAACGAATGCTCGGCGTACGGCCATGAGTTCGGTGAGTACACCATCTCGGCGAAACGACTCGCGTTCCAGTTCCGGCGACGCACCCCATCGAGCGGCACCTTACCTTGCAGGTGCTCTTGCATATTCGTGTTGGCGACGATGAGCAACGTCTCGTTCGTATCTGCCCGTAACCAAGCCAGACCGATGAACGGCGCCCCCCTATCCGTCATCGTGAGCGGTTCGAAGTGACTCGGGTCGACGAGAGCGTCGAGCCAACGGCGGCGAACTTCCGCCACTTGATGCATAAGTTCGACCATTTCAGTCCGCTCAGGATGATCCCAATGGAACTGATACGCGTCGAAGAAAGCAAGTTTCCCGAAATATGGATCAGTCGGGAACAACTGATACGCCTCTTCCGGTCGGCAATCGAGACCGGTATTCATCGGCTGCGTCTCATACAGTTCAAGCCCCGAGTTCGTCAATGGCACCCCGTTCGGCATGAAGCCGTTCAGTACGGTGAGCAAGCGACTCGCCTGGCGTCCGCCGTCTCGCGTCGCAATCCGGCGTGTATCGGCTGTCTCACCAGCCGCAAATACCGGCAACGGCAAGAAACGTGAGTCGTAGATGAATTGATGGGTGTCATGCGTGTCAAAACGCGGCTCTTTATAGAACCCGTATCCGATGATCATATTATAGCCGGCCTCACGCGCCGCAAAAGCCCCGACTTCGATCAGTTCTTCGGCGATGAAACTGAAGTTCGAATCGAGTTGACGCGGCTCTGTCAAGATGCGCTGGGCGAGATCGACCGGCAAAGCGTGTCCCATGTCGATTCGGGCACCGTCAATCCCATATTCGCGTTGATAATGCGGAATGATGTCGGCTAACATCGTCCAGAGCGGTTCGTTGATCTCGTCACCCCGGAACTGGTTCGACTTGATCGAGTCGAACAAAATATATGGGGCCAGACCAGCCTCGCCGACATAAGGGGCAGCGGCTGTCGGATGGTCGAGGAACAAGCGGAAGTACGTGACGTCCGACCACGGCGGTTGCGGATCGTTGATACAGTCCGAGAACGCCGGAGCGGTCGTCAAACCGAACTCACGCTCGATGACGGCAAGCAAGTTTTCTTCTGGATGCTCGATCAAGTAAGCTTTCACCGTCTCCCACTTGGCAGCATCGACGAGATTAGGCGCCATCGAAAAGCGGCGGAGATGGTGCCAAACGTCCTCAGATCCATAGATCATCGGCAGGAATGCATGCTCAGGCTTCACGTTTTCTCCGATTCCCGGAACGTGAGGCGGGTGATAGTAATCGAGTTCCGCAACCGGGATCCAGTAGAACCATTCCGGATTTTCTAAAATGAGACGGTTATCGCGGGCGCACGTGCGAGGAATGACATCGATGACGACACGGATGCCCACCATATGACACGCCTCGACGAAAGCGGCGAACTCTTCCTCGACCGTCAATCCGTCCCCTGTCAATGTCTCTTTTAGTTCTTCGTCGATGGCAAAGAAATCTTGGACAGCGTATGGGGAACCGAACTCACCTTTCTTATTTTTATGACTGTGCTGCGAGATCGGCAATAAAAATAACGTGTCGATCCCCATGTATAACAAGTGCGGCAACAGAGCCAGCGTTTTCACGAACGTGCCGGTATCTTTCATGCCTTGAGAGTTGTCCATCTCGACGTAGCCTGACCCGTCATGGTCCCACGACGTCGAGGTCCGGACTTGCATCGAGTAAACCGAGGAGCGCTTAATCCAGTCTCCCCCTGTCTCGAGGTGCCCGTCCGCTTGTGCGACCGACTGACGATAATCACGCCCGTTGACAGCGTGCGGAAGAATGCCTCGTTCAATCGTATCGATTAAAAAGTCGTACGGGTTCACCCGCTCGACACCGTCGCGCACCGGTTCTGCCGGAAATCGCATCCGGTTCCACAAGGTCGGGATTTCATATTGAAGATTGGTCCGTTTTGTTTTTAAGACCTGATGTAACTTGTTTAACGACGAGTTCTCTGGCATATTTACTCTCCTTATGAATGAAATCGTTCCATTGTCCATTGTAAGCGATAACAAGAAACGCCATACTATGTATTTAACTCTTTACCCGGTTTTTCCTTTTCCAAAAAAATATTTTATGCTGAAACCCGAAAAATATTGTACGATTATCTTCATAAAGGAGAGATGAACATGTCCCAACGAAAGTGGCTGTTGCTGCTCGCCTCATTGTCCGTATTAATCGTCCTCGTCATCGCCAGTTTCATCGTTCAACTGCGAAATACGACTGACCAAATCGATACCATTCACGAGAAACGATTCGATTCATATGAAGCAATTGAAGAAATCATGTACTACAATATCGAACGTGCCAACGCTATCCGCGGTCTCCTCGCCTACGAGGACCGCCGCTTTTTAGAAGCCTATTACAGCATGTCCCAACGTACGAAAGAGTTGAAGGAATCTATCACGAGTGATCCGAGAACGCCAAGTTCGTTCCTCGACTTACTGCATCGGGACGGCATTTGGGAACAAGAAGCCGACCGCGTCCTCGTCATGTACGAGAGCGGTGACATCGAACAAGCGACGGCGACGGCCGAGTCGATGACCGATCAACGGCAGACGATACTAGAAGATTTAAGAGCTTTGAAACAGATGCAATACAACGATATCCGGAAAGAGCTCGTATCCACTCAAAATCAAATCGATATCGTCATTCAAGCACTGTACTCCATCGTTTTCTTACTCGTAGCGGTCCTCATCATCCTCGTGTTCATGATTTTCAAAACACGTCAAAAAAAGACCGATCACAACTGACCGGTCTCAAGCATTCGCCAAACTTCAAGCTCGCTTGAAGTTTTTTTAGTTGGAGCGGATCAAGCGAGTCGCATTGCCGATGGCGAGCAACGCGACGCCGACGTCTGCGAACACCGCTTCCCACATCGATGCGAGTCCGAGCACGCCGAGCAGGAGGAACAGCGCCTTCATCCCGAATGCGAGGACGATATTTTGCCACACGATCCGCTTCGTCCGCTGACTTAGCTCAATCGCCGCAACGACATCGCTCGGGGCGTCATTCATGAGCACAAGATCTGCCGCCGTCACTGCGGCATCACTCCCGATTCCACCCATGACGAGTCCAACATCCGCACGGGCGAGCGCTGCCGCATCGTTCAAACCGTCGCCTACGAACGCGACTTTCCCTCGCGCAGCCAACTTCTCCACTTCCTCGACTTTCTGGTGGGGAAGTAACTCACTTTTCACTTCATCGATTCCGATTTTCAAACCGACCGACGTCGCAACTTCATCCCGGTCCCCTGTCAACATGACCGTGTGGTAGCCGAGGCGTTTTAGTGCGGCAACAGTTGCTGCGGCATCCTCTTTCACCGTATCCATCAGTTCAATCCGCCCGAGCCAGCGGTCATTTCTCATGACGTGGACGCTTGTGCCCATTTGTTCATCTTGAATCGAATGTCCTAACTTCCGCATGAATCGCGCACTTCCGACATAGATTGTATCCGTGCTATCTGTCGCTGCCAGACCGTAGCCCGGGTCTTCGGTAATATTCGCAAACGCGGTCGTCTTGCTCGCCTTCGCCACGATTGCTTTTGCCAACGGATGCGTCGATGCCATCTCAACACGGGCAGCGAGCGTTAACAACTCCGCTTCTGTCACGTCTCCGTTCGTCGTCACGTCCGTCACTTCAAAGCGACCGGTCGTGAGCGTTCCTGTCTTGTCAAAAATGACCGTCTTCACTTCGGCGAGCACGTCTAAATACTCGCCGCCTTTGACCAAAATCCCTCGTTTAGAACCAGCCCCGATCCCGCCGAAATAACCTAACGGAATTGAAATGACGAGTGCGCACGGGCAACTGATGACGAGGAAAATTAAGGCGCGATACACCCACTCCTCTAAATTCCCAACGAAAAGAGGTGGGATGAACGCAACGATTGCTGCTAAAACGACGACAATCGGCGTATACACTCGGGCTAAGCGTGTGATCATCTGCTCTGTCTTCGCTTTGTTCGAGCTTGCCTGTTCGACAAGCGCAATCATCTTTTGCAAACTCGACTCCGTCGCTGAGCGTTTGACGCGCACTTCAAGCCGGCCTTCTAAATTGACCATTCCGGCGAGCACTTCATCGTGCGGTCCGACTTGACGAGGAACCGATTCGCCCGTCAAAGATGCCGTATCGAGTGAACTCGATCCAGTCACGACGCTCCCGTCCATCGGAACTTGTTCGCCGGCACGGACGATGATGACCGAGCCGATTGCCACTTCTTCGGGACGCCGCTCGAACTCACCGTCCGGACCGAGCACACGTGCCATCGTCGGTTTCATATTCAATAATGACTGAATCGACCGACGCGACGCATGGACGGCGCGTCCTTGGAAGTATTCGCCGAGTTGATAAAATAGCATGACGGCGACCGCTTCCGGATATTCTCGAATTGCGAACGCCCCAATCGTCGCAATCGTCATTAAAAACTTCTCATCAAACCATTCGCGATGCCATACGTTTCGGACTGCCGCATAGACGACATCATAGCCAGCGACCGCATAAGCAACCACGTATAACGGCAGTGATTCAGTCAAGAGCGCGAGCACAAGCAGGCTGAGGGCGATACCAAAGCGCCACAACAAATGGTTCGGTGCTTGCTCGATTTGATCAGTTTTCACGAAATGCGCACCCGGTTCAATCCGC
Source organism: Exiguobacterium sp. SH31 (assembly GCF_001816105.1). Taxonomy (NCBI): domain Bacteria; kingdom Bacillati; phylum Bacillota; class Bacilli; order Caryophanales; genus Exiguobacterium; species Exiguobacterium sp. SH31. Next base: position 8,558 of record NZ_LYTG01000081.1, on the reverse strand, counting down.
CCCATCGTCTCTTCAATTGAACGGAGCGTCGTTTCACGCTCGGCCGGATCAATCCATTCGATGATCATTCGGCTCGTCGCAAAGTCGATTTGACAGGATGCGACACCGGTCTGATCCGAGACGCTTTTCTCGATCTTCGCCGCACAATTTGTACAAGTTATACCTTCGACTGGTAAGACGTCACGTAATTCCATAGCTCATCCTCCCATTTCATTCAAACGTCGATTTGAATATATCGTAACGCTGATTGGAAGAGAACACAATAAAAAGAAGTGTCTACTGTGTTGTCGCAGTAGACACTTCTCAAAGACCTGATTGCTGTTCGGCACTGTGCGCCATCGCGATTTCGACAAGAAGGCGGACGTGCTCGTCATCTAATGAGTAATAAACAACTTTCCCATCTTTACGATATTTTACGAGCCCTTGATCGAGAAGCGTCCGTAAATGATGCGATGCGGTTGCGTTCGAGTGTCCGATCACGGCGGCGACGTCACAGACACATAATTCTTGCTCGAGCGTCAAGACGTACAGCACTTTCAGTCTCGTCGGATCAGCGAACGCCTTAAACAACCGACTGACTCGGTTCGCATCCAATCGCACAAGCGCCTGTTGCAATACAGCCACGTCTTCACTTTGGATGGCGATTGTTTCGCATTGTGGTGCCTTCATCCGTGTCACCTCATTTCGTATAATTTCATTTTAGCAAATCCAAAAAGAAAAATCTGTTATAGATTATAATTGACTTAAACACAACTGTTATAATACAATGAATACAACTTAACAAACGCACGCATACTTAAAGGAGGCGCTTTATATGAATGAATGGGCAAGCCGACTCGAATCGTCAGTCGAATTTTATCGGAAATTACCAGATAAGACGTGTCAAGAATGCGGACAACATATGGATGAGCAGTGTGAGTCTTATGAAAACACATGCGCATCATGTGCTGAAAAGCTTCAACTCGCTGAACAATAAACAATCCCTCGGAGTTTCCGAGGGATTGTTTATTGTCCAAATTGGTAGCCGAGGTAGGCGGCAATTAAACCGAAGACATACGTCGCCAGTAAGTATAAACCAAAGCGAACCCAATCTTTCGACACGAACCGCATGACTTCAAGTTTGAACGTCGAGAACGTCGTGAACGAACCGAGGAATCCGACGCCGATCCCGAGTCCCACCACTGAGGGTACAGGGGCCGCATACAAATATCCGAGCCAAAACGATCCGGTCACGTTCACGAACAAAGTCGCCCAAGGAAAGACCGACGTCGTCCATACTTTAACGAGCTGACCAATCCCGAAACGGGCCATCGCCCCGAAAAAAGCACCGATCATCACTGTCACAACAGTCATCACGCCTCCCCCTCTCGCTTCACAAAACGCCGGAATCGTCTTCTTCCTAGTTTATAGCCTAACCACGAGCTGAACAGGCCGAGGACGATGCTCAGTGTCACATAGGTGAGCGCTCCGACCAGGTCCCCTGACTCAATCATCACAATCGTCTCGACACTGAACGTCGAGAACGTCGTGAACGAACCGATAAATCCTGTACCGACCGCCGTAATGACCATCGGTGAGAACTTTCCGGTCTGAAATAAGTAATGGGTGAGCCAACCGAGCACGAAACTGCCAATCAAGTTGACGGTGAGCGTCCCTAGCGGAAATGTACCTGTCCACAACGTATGCATCCCTATACCGACCCCATACCTTGCAAGCGCTCCAAGCGCTCCTGCTAAACCAACGTAAACGTAGAGCACGACCGTTCCTCCTTACGAAAAGACACCTGCCGCGAAAACATCGCCCGGCAGGTGTCTGCATTTCTTCTCAAATTATAACAAGCCCTCTTGCATTATGAAATAGGAGTCGGTGCGAATACAGCCTCGATTGCCGTGAACGCCTCATCGAGTTCTTCTTTCGTGATGACAAGCGGTGGTGCGAGTCGAATGACCGTCTCGTGTGTCTCCTTGCAGAGCAAGCCCCGCTCTTTAAGCGCCTCACAATAAGGACGAGCCGCTTCCGTCAACTCGATCCCGATGAATAGGCCGCGGCCCCGCACTTCTTTAATGCGTGGGTTGTCGATTGACTTTAAACGGTCCATAAAGTACGCCCCGAGTTCGAGCGAACGCTCCGGAAGCTGTTCTTCTTCAAGCACCTCGAGCGCAGCAATCGATACCGCCGCCGCGAGCGGGTTCCCCCCGAACGTCGACCCGTGCGATCCTGGATTGAACACTTGGAGGACGCTTTCGTTAGCAGCCACACACGATACCGGGAAGACACCGCCACCGAGTGCTTTTCCGAGGATATACATATCGGGATCGACGCCCTCCCATTCGATCGCGAACCATTTTCCGGAGCGGCCAAGACCTGACTGAATCTCGTCTGCGATGAACAACACGTTGTTCGCCTTACACAATTCAGCCGCTCGCTTCAAGTAACCCGCCGGCGGGATGATGATACCCGCTTCCCCTTGAATCGGTTCAACGATGAACGCCGCCGTGTTCTCCGTGATTGCGGCCTCGAACGCGTCGATGTCTCCGTACGGCACGACTTTGAAGCCTGGGAGGAGCGGTCCGAAACCGCGCTGATAGTCCGCTTCTGTCGACATCGACACAGCCGCCATCGTCCGTCCATGGAAATTGCCGGTGCAGACGATAATCTCGGCTTGCCCTGGAATTTGTTTGACCTCATAGGCCCAGCGCCGTGATGCCTTGACCGCGGTTTCGACCGCTTCGGCACCGGTGTTCATCGGTAACACCATTTCTTTATTTGTAAGCGCTGCCACTTTTTTGTAGAAGCGACCGAGCTGATCGTTGTAGAAAGCACGTGACGTCAACGTGATCTTGTCGGCCTGATCTTTTAACGCTTGAATGATTTTCGGATGACAATGCCCCTGGTTGACAGCCGAATACGCACTCAACATATCCATGTAACGATTCCCTTCCGGATCCGTCACCCAAATCCCCTTCGCCTCCGAGATGACGATTGGAAGCGGATGATAATTGTGCGCCCCGAATTTCTCTGTCAATTCAATCACTTCTTGTGTTTTTGACATTTGATTTCCCCCTTATGAAAAGAACTACCTTACTCCTTCAGTATATGATGACCGTCTTTCTTTTGACAACGACGAACTTGCCCGTTCCTTGGGTTGGGAAAATAAGGTACACTGAACGTATAGTATGACTTATTTGATGTAGATTGGAGGAATTTGTGTGACTTCATTGCGTGATTTGCCGATTGATACGTTCATCGATGCCCTATCGATCCCATGCTGTTACATCGATTTTGACGGCACCGTCCTTCTTTGGAACGAACAAGCGGAGACCCTGTTCGGTTGGGAGCGTGACGAGGTACTTCACCACGCATTACCCGTCGTCCAACATTTAGAGCAGGCGCTTGAAACGTGGTCACCATTGCTCCTTCAATATCCATTCTCGACGACTGCATTGACGGCGTTTAAACATAAAAACGGCTCGGTCGTCTATGCGACCGCTTACTTACAAACTTTTTCGATCAACGACGTCAACGGCTATTTTTTAGCCTTCCTACCGAAAGGCTTCGGTCCGCTCATCAGCACCGAGCAGTTCAACCTGCTCCACCACTTCCAAGCGATGATCGAGCATTCGACTTATTATTTGGCAGCCAACGATCGTGGCGAGATCACTGAGATCAATCCGCTGTTGTGCGACTTGATCGGGGCACCTGACCAACAATTCATCGGTCGTAACTGGTTCGAGCTCATTCACCCATCCTTTGAAGATGATCCGATTGCGGGTGTGGTACGTCAAGCGCTCACGACCGATCAAATTTGGAACGGCGAGATGCCGATTCGATCGCAACGACATGTGACGAACATCTGCTGGCTCAACTTGACGATTGTACCGATTTTAAGTGAAGACGGCGAAATCGCCCAGTACACGGCGTTTGGTTTCGACGTGTCTGATAAAAAACGTCTCGAACAAGAAGTGAACTACCTCGCCTATCACAACGATTTGACCGGGCTGTTAAATAAAAAAGGGCTCTTGCGCCAATATGCGCACTCACTTACTGACGTGAAAGAACATAACGGGTTGTTGCACGTCGCCCTCTTCGATATCGACCGGTTCAAAATTATCAACGAGTCGTTCGGTTCACGCGTCGGTAATGAACTGTTGCTTCAAATTAAAGACCGGGCTGAACGCTTCCTGCCCCAGTCGAGTGTCATGTTCCATCCTTCGGGCGGCTTGTACGGCATTCTTTTCTTTGAACAATCAAAAGAAGAAGTGTTCCAGCTGCTTCGTCAACTGCAACACGAACTGCAACGACCGTTCCGGATTTACCATCATTCGATCATGTTATCAATCTCGATCGGTTGCGTGTTCTATCCGTCGGCCACTAATTCGTTGGACGAGCTGTACACCCGAGCCGAGAGCGCTTTGTTCAAAGGCAAGCGCATCGGTGTCGGGACGATCCAATTCGTCACGAAAGACATGGACGATGCGTTCTCAAGACAAATCCATATCGAAAAAGCGCTGTACCAAGCGCTCGAAGAAAAACATTTTTATCTCGAATACCAACCGAAGTTCGACTTGAAAACGGATAAGCTGATTGGATTTGAGGCGTTACTGCGCTGGCATCACGACCAACTCGGGCAAATCCCGCCTTCGGAGTTCATCCCGCTCGCTGAAGAGATGGCGCTGATCGTCCCGATCAACAACTGGGTCATTCTTGAGGCCACCAAGCAACTGAAGGCGTGGCAACCGCTCGTCAATCATCCTCTATCGATGGCGGTCAATATTTCACCGAATCAGTTCCGCAGTGAGAGTTTCATCAACACGCTCCGAAATATCAAGCAACAACTCGACTTGAACCCGTCCGACGTCATCCTCGAGATCACGGAAAGTCTCGTCATGCAACAGACGGAGGAAACCATCGCTCGGATGAATCAAATCAAACGGCTCGATTACCGCCTGTCGATCGACGACTTTGGAACCGGCTTCTCGTCGCTTCAATACTTGAAATCGTTCCCGGTCGACGAGCTGAAGATCGACAAGGTCTTTCTTGACGACTGGATGACGTCGAAGTCTCACTTGCTCGATGTCATCGTCCATCTCGGCAAGAGTTTGAATCTTCACGTCGTCGCCGAAGGTGTCGAAGATCAAATCATGCTCGACCATTTAAAAGAGACCGATTGCGACTCGTTCCAAGGATTCTTATACGCCAAACCAATGGCACCCGACCAAGTCGTCCGATTGCTCACGAATAACGAGATATAAAACATCACCGGTCGTCGACGATGACGACCGGTGATGTTTTTAGTTAAAGGCTAATCGTAGCAGTCCATAGTCCGTACACACCATAAGTCGCCGCGAGGATGATGACAGCAGCGATCGCATACTGGATCCCGCTTAGGAACTTCCGTCCTTGCTCCCGTTCCGCGAGCATGAAGACGAAGATTCCCGGCGCGTACAAAATCATCGCGATGAGCATGTATTCAATCCCGGATGCATAGAGCAACCAAGCGGCATAAGCAGACGCGAGGATAGAAACGAGAACCATTTTCTGAACCCCCGTCCGTCGTGCCTCTTTCCAGCCGAACAAGGCCGAGAACAAGTAAGGCACGAGCGCGGCGATACCGGCGATGCTCGAGAGCACTAAGTACGTCTGTTCCGAGAACAAGGCGACGACTGTGACCACTTGCGTGAACGCTTGCGTAATGAACAAAGCGCTCACAGGCGTATCATTTCGGTTGACCCGATTGAACAATTTCGGAAAGACACCGTCCCGGCTCGCCACGTAGGAGATCTCTGTCGCTAAAATCGTCCACCCGAGCAACGCCCCAGCGAGCGACACGAGCAGACCGATATTGATGATCGTCGCACCGACCGGACCGACGACCGCTTCGAGCACGTACGCCATCGACGGTTCCGGGAGCGCCGTGAGTTGTTCTTGCGTCATGACGCCGAACGAGAAGATTGAAATCATCATGTAAATCAACAGCGTCCCGATGAGTCCGATCACCGTCGCCCGACCGACATCGCGCTTATTACGCGCCCGTGACGATAAGACGACCGCCCCTTCAATACCGACAAACGCCCAAAGTGTCACGAGCATCGTCGATTTCACTTGGGGAAACACATGCGACCAACTGAACCCGGACTCGCCCCAAACATCAATTTGGAACGTCTCGATCTGAAACGCAAACAAAATGAGCACGATGAACAAGAAAATCGGGACGAGCTTCGCGATCGTCGTGACGATGTTCAAGAGCGCCGCCTCCTTCATCCCTCGAGAGATGAGCCAGAACAACCCCCAAATGAAGAACGCGCTCATCACTAACCGGAACGATCGATGCTCTGCTGAAAAAATCGGGAAAAAGTAACTGAGCGTGCTAAAAATCAGCGTGATGTTCGCTACCGTCCCAATCCAAGCGGACATCCAATAACCCCAGCCACTATTGAATCCGACGAACTTCCCGAATCCTTCTTTGGCGTAGGCATAAATCCCACCCTCAAGTTCAGGACGTGAATCCGCCAAAAATTGGAATACGAACGCCAGCATAATCATACCGACACCTGTGATCGTCCAACCGATCATCACTGATCCGACCCCCGCACCTTGGGCCATCGCGCCTGGTAAGTTAAAAGCTCCTCCGCCAATCATCGTCCCGATGACCATGGCAGCAAGCCCGAAAAAGCCGATTCCGGCTGATTGTGACTTCATTTAAAAACCTCCAAAACACACTCAACTTTTATCGAATAACTATACACACATAGTGTATAAACATCCGATGATTTTCTCATTCTACTGAATAAAGGAACGTTTAGATAGTTGTTTCAGTAATGTTTATATTTTCGGATAATTTAAAAAATTTTATTGCGCATTCATTCTGTTTGTAGTTTAATTGCAATATATTCGAAACAATCAGAATTTTCGGGAGGTAAGACAATGCGGAATAAAAAATGGTTAGCTTTATCGGGTGTCGCTTTGCTTGCTACAGCAGCGTGTGGCGGTGGAGAAGAGGCAACAGATTCGTCGGATGGATCGTCATCAAGTGACGCGAAAAAAGAAGTCACGCTCGTTTCGGCAACTGATTTGCCACAGCTTGATCCGACACTCACGACCGACTCGACATCAATCATCGTGACGAATAACGTCTTCGAGGGACTGTATCGTCTTGATGAAAACAACCAACCAGTACCAGGTATTGCTGAGGACGTCGAGATTTCGGAAGACGGTCTTACATACACATTTAAATTACGTGACGCCAACTGGTCAGACGGCTCACCAGTAACGGCTGAAGACTTCGTCTACTCTTGGAAACGTGCCCTCAACCCTGAAACGGGTGCCGAGTACGCATACATCCTTCAAGACTTGAAGAACGCCAACAAAATCCTCGGCGGCGAAGCTGAACTCGATTCACTCGGTGCGAAAGCAGTCGATGAGAAGACGCTTGAAGTTCAATTGGAAGCACCGGCTCCATACTTCCTCGGGTTGACAGGATTCCCGACGTACATGCCGCAAAAACAAGAGTTCGTCGAAGAACAAGGCGAGTCGTTCGCGACGGCCGTCGATAAAACGCTCTACAACGGCCCTTACGTACTTGATAGCTGGCAAGACAACGAAGGTTGGGTTTATAAAAAGAACCCGGATTACTGGGATGCTGAAAACGTCAAGATGGACACGATCAACGTCAAAGTCGTCAAAGAAGTCGCGACCGGCGTCAACTTGTTCGAGTCAGGTGAAGTCGACTATACACTCTTATCTTCTGAATTCGTTCCACAATTCCAAGAAGCAGAAGAGTTTAAAACACGTGCTGACGCACGGATCAACTTCCTTCGTTTCAACCAAAAGAATGAAGCACTCCAAAACGTGAATATTCGTGAAGCGTTGGCGAAAGGTTTCGACAAGCAAGGCGTGACTGACGTCATCTTGACAGACGGTTCACAGCCGGCCAACTTCATCGTCGCTAAAGACTTTACGTTCACGGAAGACGGAGCTGACTTCCGCGAGAAGTATCCTGATCTTCAAAGCTACAACGTCGACGAAGCGAAAGCTGCCTGGGATAAAGGACTTGCCGAGCTCGGCGTCGAGACGATCGAACTCGAGTTCCTCTCACGTGATGAAGAAGCGTTCAAGAAAGTCAACGAGTACATCAAAGGTGAACTCGAGAAGAACTTGCCTGGACTCACACTTAACATCAAACAACAGCCGTTCAAAAACTTCCTCGAGCTTGAAGGTGCAGGCGACTATGATATCTCTGCTGCCGGCTGGGGCCCTGACTATCAGGATCCAATGACGTACCTCGACATGTGGATCACAGACGGTCCGTTCAACCGGATGGCGTACTCGAACGATGAGTACGATCAGTTGATCCAAAGCGCGAAGAAAGAAGCTGATCAAATGAAGCGTTGGGAGACGATGCAAGAAGCTGAACGCATCCTACTCGAAGACGACTTCGCGATCGCACCGATCTACCAAAAAGGTGAAGCTTACCTCGAGCGCTCAAACATTCAAAACATGTACCGCCATCCGTTCGGAGCTGACGCTAGCTTCAAGTGGTTGGACGTTAACTAAAAAAC
>NZ_LYTG01000080.1:0-16514 GCF_001816105.1 Exiguobacterium sp. SH31 | reverse complement strand
TCCATACAAAAAAGATGTGTGTCACACGATTCGTGGCACACATCTTTTCGGATTGTTAGACGAGCTGTTTACGCTTCACGCTCGGCCCGCATCTCTGCCGGCACTTGGCCGCGCTTCGAGATGATTTGAGCAATCACGAGAGCGACGACGAACGTCGCGAACGCCGCGAAGAAGCCAATCCACATCGAGCTTGTGATTCCGAGCACCAAGTAACCGACCGCCGACACTCCTGCCGCGATCAACGCGTACGGGAGTTGTGTCAACACGTGGTCGATATGGTGCGACCCGGCACCCGTCGAACTGAGGATCGTCGTGTCCGAGATCGGTGAACAGTGGTCACCGAACACGGCACCTGCGAGCACAGCGGCAAGCGTCGGGAGCAACAGCTCTGGGTCGACCGCCATGATCAAATCAGCACCGATTGGTAGCATGAGACCGAACGTCCCCCAGCTCGTACCTGTCGAGAACGCCATGAGACCGGCGATCGCGAACAAGATGAGCGGCAAGTAAGACGCCGCGATCGTATCTGTGACGAAGCTTGCCAAGTAATCACCAGTTCTCATATCCCCGATGACGGCGATGATCGTCCAAGCGAACAGCAAGATGAGCACGGCTGGCCACATGGCCCGGATACCGGCCCACGCTGCATGGCCGTAATCCACTGCTGGAATGTTGCGACCAATCAGGAGCAAGAACGCCACGATCAAACTGATGACCGCACCGGCAACGAGTGAACGCGTCACGTCCGTCGATTCAAACGCACCGAGCAGCGAGAAGCTTTGACCGTCGGCAGCGAGTGCTTGACCACCCGTGTAAAGCATGGCCGCGACGGTCGCGATGATCAAGACGATGATCGGGACGATCAAGTCGCGGACTTTCCCACCATCATGTTCTTTAATGTCTTCACTCATCCCCATCGGTGCACCTTTCGACACGTCGTAGAGCTCGCCTTTAAGCGCACGTAGCTCGTGCGTCCGCATCGGTCCGATGGCAAGCCCTGTGAAAGCGACGTACCCTGTCAACATGAGTGCGAAGATGGCATAAAAGTTCATCGGGATGATTTGAATGAACGCCGAGAACGACGAGTAGCTGTCGATTGAGTACTTCGTTAAAATACCAGCAATGATGGCGATGATGTAGGCACCCCAGCTCGAAAGCGGGCTGATGACACAGACTGGCGCTGCCGTCGAGTCAATCGTATACGCGAGTTTAGCGCGCGATACTTTCTTCCGGTCCGTCAGCGGCCGGCTAATGTTCCCGACAGCGAGACTGTTAAAATAGTCGTCGATGAAAATCAAGATTCCAAGACCGAACGAGACAAGGCGTGCGCCGCGCGCCGTTTTGACGTTAGAAGCCGCCCATTCACCGAACGCGCGAGCGCCGCCTGACGTTTGGATGATCGACGATAAAATACCAAGCAAGAGCAAGAACGCGATCAAGAGCACGTTCCATTCGTTTATGGCCCCATCTGCCCAGAACAAGGCAATGACGTTCGACCATAAGTACTGAATCGATTCAAGCGGGTTGAAGCTATGAAGGAGCAAGACCCCTGCGATGATCCCGACACCGAGTGACGGAATGACTTTCCTAGTTGTGATCGCCATAATGATGGCGAGTAGTGCCGGTACTAACGAAAGCACCGATGTTGAATAATCTACCATGCTGATTTCCTCCTCTTCTGTTTGAGATGAGGCCCCCCAATGCTTAAAAAAACGCAAAGCGAGGGCATCGGCAACAAAGCCGACACCCTCGCTGGATGTTCCGTCTTTCTTAGCCGACTTGGAGCGCTCCATACGTAATATATGTATGGCAGTCTGACGGGTATTTCCCGTCAGCCCAGCATAAAGTCAGAGACATGACTTTACACTTCGGCGATTCTGCCTTTCTGTAGTCTTCACCGTTGTCATCCTCGGACTACTTACTCATCAGCATCGCACCTCTACCTCATCGATAGCACGAATATTCATTTAAAGTTACGTCTAAATTATCATAGGTTACAGTAACATATCAATAGTTTTTTTAGTCACGGACGATTTGTTTTAATACAGCGAGCGCCGCTTGGTCGTTTGACTCAACGGCTTTAAAGAAATCACTAAAGAAATGATAAAGCACGAACCGTTCGGCATGCGATGACGTATGATCTTTGATCGTCAATAAAATAAGACGGCGCAACCGTCGCTTCGTCTGCGTCTCGCTAGGCAATTCTTCACATCGGTCTTTGAAGGCACGATACACAGAATTGATCAAATCCTCATGTTCATCATACGACCGGTTGTAAGCAACTTGTTCCATCTGTTATATCCCCCCTTTCAATTTGTACCGATGAAACTTGTTGTAACTATATCAACTTAAGCGCACGCATTCAATCGTTTCGGGTTGGTCTTTACGAAAATCATACGTTAGACCGAGTCAATTTTCGATAAATGAGAACGTCGTCACATCAAACAGTCCCATGTCCGTCAATTTCAAGTCGGGAATGACGGGAAGCGCCAGGAACGACATCGTCAAATACGGGTTGAAGTGACGGTGAGCCCCGACGACGTCAAGTGCGTCGTTCAGCTGTTCGAGCACGTCTGCGACTTCATGATACGGACGCCTCGTCATGAGCCCCCCAATCTCGAGCGGCAAGACGGCAAGCACTTCCCCTTCCGAGACGGCGACGACACCGCCACCGACCTTCTCGAGCGTCTCTGCAGCCAGTAACATGTCTTCCGGGCTGACGCCGGCGATGACAAGGTTATGGCTGTCGTGGGCGACCGTCGCTGCGAGCGCACCACGTTTGAGTCCGAAGCCCGTCACCGGTGCGAGCGCCATATGGCCCGTCCCATGATGCCGTTCGATGACGGCAAGCGTCACGATGTCCTCGTTAAGATCAGCGCCCGATTCATCCGGATTGAAGACGTGGCGGACACGCTGCGTCAACAGGCTGTTCGGCAACACTTGAATCACGTCGACCGCTTCTTCCTTGATCGGCAGGCGGAACGAGTCAGTTGTCAGGTCCGGGAGTTTGAGCTCACCTTTCATCGGCTTCGGCACTTCAATTCCTTCGGCCTCGAACGTGGCTTTCCCCGCTCGAGCGACTACTTCACCATCGACGTAGACGGTTTCGATGTTAACCGATTCGACGTCTGACAAGATAACAAAGTTCGCTTTCTTGCCCGGCGCGATCGCACCGACGTCTTTCAAGCCGTATGCTTCGGCCGCATGAAGGCTGGCGATGGCGTATGCTGTCTCCGGCTTGACGCCCTGACGGATTGCCATGCGGATGTTATAGTCGATACCACCTTCTGCCACGAGATCATCGAGGTGCTTGTCGTCCGTACAGAACAAGAAGCGGTGGGCGTTACTTTCGGTGATGGCCCGACTCACTTTCTCGACGTTCCGCGCGACCGAGCCTTCGCGAATCTGGACGTAAAAGCCACGACGGACCCGCTCAATCGCCTCTTCTGCCGTCGTACATTCGTGGTCGGTCATGATGCCAGCTGTCCGGTACACGTTTAACTGATCAGGATTGAGACCTGACGCGTGACCATCGACGACTTTTCCCGCGAGTTCCGTTTGTGCGATTTTTTGGAGCATGTCCTCGCTTCCGGCTTCGACCGATGGATAATCCATCACTTCCCCGAGACCGTGCACCCCTGGGTCTCCTAAAAATGGCGCAAGGTCTTCGGCGTACAGTTTGGCGCCCGCATGTTCGAACGGCGTCGCCGGGACGCAGCTCGGGAGCATCATCCGGACGTCGAGCGGCAACCCTTTCGCATCGGCAAGCATATACTCGATCCCAAGCGCACCGTTAACGTTCGCGATCTCATGTGGGTCGGCGATGACCGTCGTCACACCAAGCGGCAGGACCGCTTTCGCAAATTCATGCGGAGGCACCATCGACGACTCGATGTGAACGTGTGAGTCGATGAATGACGGAGCGAGCGTCCAAGTCGGGTCATGATATTCCGTCTCCCCTTCGTAACCTTCCCCGATGGCGACGATATAGCCTGAGTCGATGGCGACATCAGTGCGAATCGTCTCGCGGCTATAGACGTCGATGACCGCTACGTCCTTAAAGACGACCGCCGCTTTCTTTTTCTTGGCGGCAATGTCGATCAAATATTGTTTTTCCATCTGTCTGTCTCCTTTTGCAACGTATTTTACCTATCTTATCAAGAATAATCTTTCGGGCGCAATTTCTTTTTGTAGTTGTGCGACAATGAAAGCATATCTAATTGAAAGGGGTTACACATATGCAATACAAATTAGGAGAGCTGATCCCACAAGTCGACGAGACGGTATTCGTCGCGCCTGGCGCCCACGTCATCGGTGACGTCACGATCGGAGCCCATTCCGGTGTCTGGTTCAACACCGTCATCCGTGGAGACGAGGGCCCGATCCAGATTGGTGCTTACGTCAATATTCAAGACGGGTCGATGATCCATCAATACGAAGGATCACCGACAATCATCCATGACCGCGTCTCGATCGGTCACATGGCGATGATTCACGGGTGTGAGATCGAGGAAGGCTGTCTCATCGGGATGCATGCGACCGTGCTTGATGGTGCGAAAGTCGGGAAAGGCTCGTTCGTTGCCGCCGGCGCTCTCGTCACGCCGAATATGCAAATTCCGGAAGGTGTCATGGTCATGGGCGTACCGGCCAAAGTCGTCCGTCCGCTCAATGACGAAGACCGCTTCATCATGGAACGGACCGTCAACAAGTATGCGAAGCGGGCCGAGCAGTACTTGACGACGTGTGAACCGCTAACACCGACACAAAGTTTGTGAAAGCGTTTACAAGATTCATAAATTGTTAACGATTACCCCGATTTTTCTTCATGTTTCCCTTGTATACTGAGGATGTAGTCAAGCCGACGTGTCGAAAGGGGCCAATTGTATGTATCCAAACCATGCACAACTCATGTTAGACCTGTACGCCTCGTCCATTAACCCAAGCTATTGCCTTCACATCGATGATTCGTTCGACGATACGCTAAAAGGTACACATCGAGAGGTTTGGGAACGGATGCAATTGGAAAATACTATAGAAGAAGAAACTCAAACTGGGGGAAAGTAATCACCATGATTCCGAAGAATGTCATTCAAAACTGGCTTGCTGGCAAGCTCAAAAAATAAACTGAGACGTTTTTAAACGTCTCAGCCTATTCATATATCTAGCTCGAGTACGGCCACGCCGCGCTCGAGCTTTTTCATGTTCACTCGAAGATCGTCAAACACGTATCAAGCGACTGCCGCGCCTTCGTCGGCGGGACGTCTTCAAATCGTCCGAGTTGGAGCAGACCGACGAACGTCTCCCCGTCCGCCCCGATCATCTCCTGCAGGCGAGCGTCTTCGAAGATACCGCCCGTCCGCCAGACGAGCCCGATGTTTTGCTCGGCACAGAGCAAATGGAAGTTCTGGATGAACGTCGCCGTCGCGAGCAGCGCGTCCTTTTGCCCTTTCTCCGTCTCAAACGGCTTCGTCGTCACGTATATGCACGCCGCCGCGTTGCGGATCCGTCCGGTAATCTTCTCTCGCTTTGCCTCAGGACCGTCTTGAAACGCCGGTTCGAGCGCGTCTAACAATACGCTTTTCCCGTCTCCATTGAACAAATAAAGATTCCACGGCTCGACTTTGTTATGAAACGGCGCTTGGTGGGCCGATGTCAGCAACTGATACAGCAATGCCGTATCAAGCGGTTCCTCTACAAACATCCGAATCGTCCGCCGCGATTCGATCAACTGTTGTCCGACTGTCTTCTCCATTAGAAATCACTTCCCCTGATGTAGTCTTTTTCATCATAAGTGAAAACGGTTCTCATTTGAAGGGGAACGACTTCACCAAAAAACGGATCCCTGACTTAGGAATCCGTTTCATCAGTTAAATCGATTGTCCAATCACTTCACAGGCGACCAAATCTTCGAGTGTCTGTCTACGGACGACGAGACGATGCGCCCCGTCTTTCACGAACACAACGGCCGGGCGGAGCATTTGGTTATAGTTGCTCGCCATCGAGAAGTTATAAGCGCCTGTCGCTTTGACGAGGAGAAGATCCCCGGCTTCGACCGGCGGGATGAGCGAACGGTTCGAGATGATGTCTCCCGACTCGCAGCACGCACCGACAATCTTCGCTTCAAGCGTCTTCGCTTCATCCATCCGTGTCGCCGCGATGACGTCATATTCGGCATCATAGAGGGCAGGACGGATGTTGTCCGTCATGCCGCCGTCGACCGAGACGTATGTGCGGACACCGCTCACGTCTTTGACAGTCCCGACTTCATATAGCGTCGCACCAGCGTTGGCGACGAGCCAGCGTCCCGGCTCGATGCCGATTTTTGGGAGCGGTAGACCGAATCGCTCCACTTCTGAAACGAGCGTATCCATCACTTGCGTCATCGTAGCGGCAAAGTCGAGCGGATCGTCCGTCTCGAGATAGGCGACGCCGAAGCCGCCACCGATGTTCAACACGTCAGCAGTGAAGCCGGTCTCCCGACGAATCGTCTCGATAAAGTTGACCATCGTCTTGACCGTATTGATGAACAGCGTCGGTTCTTGAATCTGTGACCCGACGTGACAATGGATCCCTTTCAGATGAAGACGTTCCGCCGCGAGTGTTTCCCGGACCGCTTCAAGATACGTATCGTCATGCGTCGGGAAGCCAAACTTCGTATCGACCCCACCCGTCTGGATCGCCTCATGGGCGCCTCCGACGACTTGCGGGACGATGCGGAGCAAGACGTCGACATCGACATCATGCTTTACGGCGAGACCCGAGAGCAGACCGATCTCGCGCATGTTGTCGATCGTGAAATGGGTGATGCCGTTCTCGAGTGCGAACGAGATGTCTTGCACCGTCTTATTTGACCCGTGAACGTGAATCCGGTCAGCCGGGACACCGGCATGGAGCGCGACGAACATCTCACCGCGTGAAACGACGTCGATGCTCAAGCCCGCCGTCATGACTTTCTCATACACGGCCGCGATCGACATCGCCTTTGACGCATAGAGCGCGTACGTGTTCGGATACTTATCTAAAAATGCGCTCCGGACGAGCCCGAGCCGAGTTTCAAGTTCTGGCTCGCTCATGATATAGAGCGGCGTCCCGTACGTCGCTTGAAGTTCTTGGACGGATACGCCCTCGATCATGCAAACGGATTGGTTGCTTGTGTACATAAAATGCCTCCTTCAAAGCGATGCGGGACACGCCATGAGCGTGCGCATAGTTGTTCCGAGTTGTTGGCGTGCCCGGTCCGGGTCACGTCATCGATCTTCGTCTCATTACCGTACAGCTCGACCCGGTCACCGATTTGAACCGTCTCGTCGACGCGGAGGAAGCTGTGGCTCATGAAAATATTGCTGACGAACGGGAACGCCCGTCCATTAATGTGGACCGGCAAATGCCGGCGGGCCCGCATCAAGCCATCGCCATATCCGACTGACAACACGGCGATCCGCTCTTTCGACGGTGCCGTGTAGCCCGTCCCGTAGCCGACGTGTGCGCCGGCCTCGATATCGTGCACGGCAACGACTTCCGTCTCCCAATGAAACGCCGGGACGAGCCAATCGACGGCTTCGACCGACGAGTAGCCGTAGAGAAAGATTCCGACCCGGACGTGCGTGCAATGACCGAGGCGCGGATCGGCTTGAAGCGTCGCCGCACTGTTGGCGGCGTGCACGACTTCAAACGAATGTCGTTCGATCAGACGCGTCGACCAGTCGGCAAACCGTTCGACATGGACACTGTGCTCGATTTCGGCGTTATCGGCGTCGGCGAGCGGAAAGTGTGTGCATAAACCGACGAGATTGAGCTTTTCATCTTGGCAGAACGCTAAGATGGCGAGCGCTTCTTCGAACGTCTTCGCACCGAACCGGTTCATGCCGACGTCGAGCTTCAAATGAAGACGGACGCCGTCGAGCTCATGGCGTTGTGAGACGAGCCAATCGTACGAACCGATGGCGACGTCTAAACCGTCGCGATGCACGGCCGACCACTCGTAAACGGGGTTCATGACGAGGACGTTCGCCTCGGGCGCATGCACCCGGACCTCGCTCCCCTCGTCGAGCGTCGTCACCATGAAGTGACGCACCCCCTCTGCATACAGTGTCGTCACAACTGGCTCCATCCCTAAGTTATAGGCGTTGTTTTTCACGACGGCAAACACCGGTCGGCCGAGTGCCTCGATCCGACGTTTGTTCTCGCGAATCGCGTTTAAGTCAATTGTGACTCCCATACACATTGCTCCCTTATTCTTTGACTGCTTCTTTGACGAACGTAATCCAATCGCGATGTGCCGGGATCAGTCCCGTCACGGTCTCGCGGTAACGGGCGAGCATAGTCGTTGCGACCGTCTGAACCCCGCCGCCGATCGAGATATTGTCGACTTCGATGACACTCGTCACTTCAGCTGCTGTACCCGTCAAGAAGATCTCATCTGCTACATACAATTCGTCACGTCCGATATGGCGCTCAATGACCTCGAACCCTTCTTCGCGGGCGAGATCGATGACCGTTTGACGCGTGATGCCGTCGAGGACGGAACAGTCGAGTGACGGTGTGAAAATTTTATTGCCTTTGACGAGGAAGATGTTGGCGACGCTCGCCTCGCTGACGTTTCCGTTCATGTCGAGGGCAATCGCTTCGTCATACCCGTCTCGGACCGCTTCTCCTTTAAGGAGTTGCGAGTTCATATAGTTAGCTGCCGCTTTCGCTTGCATCGGCATCATCGTCGACGAGACGCGGCGGTATGACGCGACTTTCGCCCGGATACCGACCGTCTTGCTGAAATATTCGCCGAGCGGCCAGCATGAGATGGCAACGTGTACTTTCGTTTCCTGTGTCGGCATGAGTGCCTGCCAAGGTGTGCCGAGGAAAACAAATGGACGGATGTAACACGCTTCAAAGCCGTTGCGTTCGATCAATTCGATCGTCGCTTGTTCGAGCTCGTCGACCGTGTACGGTAGTTCGACGTGATAGTAAGCACACGAACGAACGAGTCGCTCCAAGTGTTCACGGAGTCGGAAGATGGCTGGACCTTCCTCTGTGTGATACGCCCGAATTCCTTCGAAGAACCCGCTACCGTAGTGGATCGCGTGCGTCATGATACTCGTGTTCGCGTCACTCGGCTCGATCCAAGCCCCGTCTTT
The DNA here is from genome assembly GCF_001816105.1 of Exiguobacterium sp. SH31. NCBI lineage: Bacteria > Bacillati > Bacillota > Bacilli > Caryophanales > Exiguobacterium > Exiguobacterium sp. SH31. Next base: position 7,383 of record NZ_LYTG01000080.1, on the reverse strand, counting down.
CCACATCCATTGTCCATACTGTTCCATTGTTCAACTCTCCCATTCACTTTTGATATTTTCTGTCTATTATACGTTACAGGGAGCGTAAGTCATCCACTAGTTGTGTTTTTTCTGCTGTTTTTTCATCTTTTTGCTTGATGACGCGGGCTGGCGTGCCGGCGACGACACTTCCTGCCGGGACGTCGACTGTGACGACACTGCCTGCTGCGACGACTGCATTCTCGCCGACACGGACACCTTCTAAGATGACCGCGTTTGCACCGATCATGACCCCGTCTTCAATGATGACCGGGTCTTTTGAAGGTGGCTCGAGGACACCAGCGACGACTGCGCCAGCGCCAAGATGGACGTTTTTACCGAGTGTGCCGCGAGCGCCGATGACGGCGTTCATGTCGACCATCGACCCGTCACCGATGACGGCGCCGATGTTGATGACCGCCCCCATCATGACGACGACGTTGTTGCCGATTTGAACGTGGTCACGGATGAACGAACCTGGTTCGATACGGGCGTTCAACTTCGTCGTGTCGAGCATCGGCACGGCGCTGTTGCGGCGGTCGAACTCGAGGTGCGAATCGGTGATGACTGAAGCGTTCACTTCAAGGAAAGTGGCCGCACGTTCAGCCGTCGTGAGGAATAATTTCGACTCGTCCGTTCCGAATGCTTTTGCCTCTTCGATTGTTAGACCTGCCAACTGACCGTTGACGTACAATTTGACTGGTGTTTCTTTCTTGGCATCTTTAATGTATTGCGCGATTTCATAAGCGTTTGTGAGTAACATGAGTGGCCTCCTCGTATAGGTTCGTTAAATTGTATAATCCGGCCGGGCGGTCGAGAATCGTCGCCGCCGCGGCGAGTGCCCCGTTCGCGAAGACGCGTTTCGACAGGGCCGTATGTTTTAATTCAAGCATTTCATCGTCTCCGGCGAAGAGCACCGTATGCTCACCGAAGATCGTACCGCCGCGGACCGAGTGCATGCCGAGTTCGTCGGCACCTCTCGCCTCACGGCGTGACGCACGTTCGTACACCGGCGTCACGTCCCGCTTCGCCTCGATGGCACGGGCGAGCAGTTCAGCCGTCCCGCTCGGCGCGTCGACTTTTTTACGGTGATGCGCTTCGATCACTTCGATATCATAACCGAGCGTGAGCGGCACGAGCTGGTCAAGCAACTGCTTCAACAGTGCAATCCCGTAAGACGTGTTATACGACTGGAAGATCGGAATCTGTTTCGACGCTTCCTCGATCTTCACGAGTTCCGCTTCCGAGAAGCCCGTCGTCGCGATGACGAGCGGGATTTGCTTGTCTTTCCCGAACGCGAGCACGTCATCTAGCAGCGCCGGGTTCGAGAAGTCGATGACGACGTCGATCGCGGCGTCAACTTCTTTCAGTGAAACGGGATGATCCCCGCCCGCCGGTGAGACGATGGCCGCGACGTTCAAGTTTTGAGCGAGCGCGACTTCTTCAACGATCTGCCCCATCGCGCCGTATCCGTGAATTAACAAGTTCACTGTCTCACCTCATTAAACTGCTCCATCGCCGACAACAGACGTGCCTCGGCCGTCGCGCTCATCGGAACGAGCGGGAGGCGCGGCGAGCCAAATTCGAAGCCGCGGGCGTTCAACGCCGCCTTGACCGGGATCGGGTTCACTTCGGCGAACAGTTCATCGATGACCGGAAGCAAGCGGATCTGCCATGTGCGGGCCGTCTCTAAATCTCCGGCGAGAAGCGCTTCGGCGAGCGCGACCGTCGCTCCCGGATACACGTTCGAGAGCACCGAGACGACACCTTGGGCGCCCCATGCCATGTACGGCAGGATTTGGTCGTCGTTTCCGCAGTAGACCGGGAAACCTTCCGGCAAGTGGGCCATCATTTGCGCCATCACCGAGATGTCCCCGCTCGCTTCTTTCAACGCAGCGATCTGTGGGTGTTCGGCGAGTTCACCGACCGTTGCCGGATCGAGCGCGACGCCTGTCCGTGACGGGACGTTGTAGAGCATGAGTGGAATCGGTGACGCGTCGGCGATCGCCGTGAAGTGGGCGATCAGCCCCGCTTGGGTCGACTTATTATAGTAAGGAGTGACGACCATCGCCATCTCGGCACCAAGTTCTGCCGCCCGTTTCGTCTTGGTGATACTTAACGCCGTATTGTTCGACCCTGTCCCGGCGATGATGACGGCACGACCGGCGGCGACTTCGATCGCCTTCGTGAGGAGCGTCTCGAACTCTTCGTCCGTTATCGTCATCCCTTCGCCTGTCGTCCCCCCGATGACAAGACCGCTGACGCCTTCTTTGATTTGATCTTCAATCAATGCTTCCCACGCTGTGAGATTTAACTGACCGTCCGTTTGGAACGGTGTAGCGAGTGCTGTAGCGACTCCTGTAAACATATGATTTCCCCCTTATTTCGTAGCGACTTGCCCGATCATGCACTGGGCGATTTGAACGGCGTTCGCCGCCGCCCCTTTGCGAACGTTATCGGCGACACACCAGAGATGGAACGTGTTCGGTTGCGACTCGTCGCGGCGGACGCGACCGACGTACACTTCGTCCGTCCCGTTCGCATCGAGCGGCGTCGGGTAGACGAGCTCGCTCGGGTTGTCCATGAGGACGACGCCTGGCGCGTCACTGAGGACCGCCTTCACTTCCGCGAGCGTCGCTTCACGATCGAGCGTGACCGTGATCGAGACGGCGTGGCTGTTACGGACCGGGACGCGGACACACGTCGCCGTCACACCTAATTCTGGTGCGTTCAAAATTTTGCGTGTCTCGTCGATCATCTTTTGTTCTTCTTTCGTGTAGCCGTTCTCGAGGAAGACATCGATATGCGGCAGCACGTTATCGTAGATCGGATACGGGTAGTTTTGCGGCTCTTCACCGCGGGCGCCCCGTTCGAGGTCTTCGATGCCTTTTTGTCCCGAACCGGAGACGGCTTGGTAAGACGTATAGGCGACACGCGTCAATCCATATACTTCTGCGAGCGGTGCGAGGGCGACGACCGATTGGATCGTCGAGCAGTTCGGATTGGCGATGAGCATCTTGTCTGGGCTCAGTTCGACTCGGTTCACTTCTGGTACGACGAGCGGGATTCCTGCTTGCATCCGGAACGCGCTCGAGTTATCGATGACGATGACCCCTTGTTCACTCAAACGCGGTGCATACTGTTCACTGATGCTACCACCGGCCGAGAACAAGGCGATGTCGATCGCGTCTGCGTAAATCGCGTCCGACAGTTCACGGATGACGATGTCGCGACCGTTCACTTCGACCGTTTTCCCAGCCGAGCGGGCTGACGCATATAGTAATAGTTCATTGATTGGAAACTCATATTCTGTGAGTACGTCGATCATTTTTTGACCGACGGCGCCTGTCGCACCGATGACGGCAACGTTATACATGGTAACTCCCCCTTATAAATGGAAACGCTCCGCGATGGCCGCGACTGCCGCTTCAACGTCTTGATCGTTAATCGTGTAAGAGATGCTGATCTCTGAAGTTGTGACTTGATAGAACGGGATTCCGCTCTCACGGAACGTGGCGAACAATCCGGCTGCGACACCGGTCGCGTCGCGCATGCCGATGCCGACGACCGAGATTTTCGCATGTTCGGTATGACGGTCGATTTTAATTTGTGGGAACGCCTCCGTCAGTTCGGCGAGCGCTTCTTCGAGGAACGCCTCCTCGTCAAGTGGACAAGTGAACGACAGGAACACTTCACCGTCGAACGCTGTCTGACTGATCATGTCGATATTGACGTGACGCTGTGACAACTTCTCGAAAATATCGGCAACCCCTGCCACTGAATGCGGAATATGTTTGATCGAGACGCTGAGCACGTTTTTCACGACGCTCACGCTCGTCACCGCTTTTTGTTCCATCGCCTGTGTCATATCCATGATCCATGTTCCTCCTTCGCTCGATAGCGTCTTCCCTACAAAGATGTTCACATCATATTTTTTGGCCAGCTCGACGCTGCGCATTTCCATCACTTTCGAGCCGAGCGCGCTCATTTCCATCATCTCGTCATACGAGACGGTATCTAGGCGACGTGCCGTTTTATGGATACGCGGGTCGGCCGTATAGACACCGGCGACGTCCGTATAAATCTCACAACGTTTACTGAGGACGGCGGCAAGTGCGACGGCTGTCGTATCCGAACCACCGCGTCCGAGCGTCGTCACATCCCCGAACTCGTTGACGCCTTGGAAGCCTGCGACGATGACGACGTCATTCGTTCTGAGCCTTTCTTCCAACACTTCTTTCCGGATCGCTTTGATCTTACTTTTCGTGTGAATGCCCATCGTGTCGATCCCGGCCTGTTGCCCCGTGAGCGAGATGGCGGCGACGCCTCGTGAGTTCAAGGCGATGCTGAGCAGACTGATCGTCTGTTCTTCTCCGACGGCGAGCAAGCGGTCGAGCTCACGAATCATCGGACGCTCTGTAATTTGTTTTGCGAGTGACAGGAGCGAATCGGTCGTTTTCCCCATCGCGGAGACGACGACGACGAGTTTCTCGCCAGCGACGACTCGTGTCTGTAAATATTCAGAAATTGCCTGAATCTGTTCGATTGTGGCAACAGAACTTCCTCCAAATTTTAGTACGGTTGTCATCAGGTTCCCCACTTTCATGATGTCGACCAACAGAAAAAGCGGCAGACCGGTAGGAAGCACTCTCCCTACGGTCTGCCGCTTGTACGCGCAGTTGAAAAACGATTAAAAAATCGTTCCGTAGATAGCGCTCCATGGCATTTCATCCATGGCAGTGTAGGCGTTGTTCACGACTACCCCAGCCTTCGTTCGTACGCATGCGAACGTTGACTTCGGCGAATTTCCCCTTTCGGCTCGATCCGGAATGCGTCCGTTTCAATCAAGCTTACTCATGTCATTCGCAACCTCTATCTGTCAGTTGTTAGTTTTAGTTATAACAAATGCTTCCCGGCTTGCCAACCTTTTTTTAGAAAAAAAGAAACTTTCTAAAAATAATCACCACGACTTCTTCATCATCCGATGCGGGATATCGGCGTCTAAAAACTCGTCACCGAACGTCGTATAGTCGAGCCGTTCATAGAACGGGAGCGCCGTCAGTTGAGCGCCGAGCTTCAACTCATGCAGCCCGCTCTCGCGCGCCACATCCTCGATTTCGAGCATCAGCTTTTTCGCATATCCGTTCCCTCTCGCCGATGCGAGCGTGGCGACGCGTTCGACTTTGCCGACACCGTCTCCGATCGGTCGCAGCCGTGCCGTCGTCACGGGCTCCCCGTCTATCATCCCGACAAAATGGATACAGACTGGATCGAGGTCGTCATATTCGAGCGCCGGGTCAATCCCTTGCTCGCCGATAAAGACAACCTCCCGTACAGAACGGGCTCGTTCGATGAGCGACGTGTCGTTGCCGTGTTCAATCGTCAACATGACACCACTCCTTCCTGTAACCGTTTGACGACTTCTGCCGTGGCCCGTTCTAGGTCGACGATCGATTCGAAGCGGGCTTGGGCTTGTTTATGACTGCCACCGCCCCGACCGATGCCAAGGTCGTCTAACGTCCGTTTTAAAAACTTGCCGATGGCGATGTCATGCGTCCCGTCATGCATGAGCAACAGTTTTTGTCCGGTATGATTGGCACCGACGGCAATCCGTCCGGTCGCCGCGATCCGTTCGACGATCATCGTCGTGAGCGTCTCCGCCTCGGTCTTGCCGACGTGCGTGATGACGTAATTGTCCTCTTGTAAGAATGCTGCGACTTTTGCCTTGGCGACCCGGGCCTCGAGCACCTTCACTTCTTTTTCACGTTCGAGTCGCGCCGTCCGCTCTTCGGCGACACGGGCCGCGACCGTCTCGTTCGTCGTCGACAACGTTTGATGGATCGCCCGTAGCGCGGTGCGCGAAGATTGGATGACCGTTAGTGCCCGCATCCCTGCGACATACGTCAAACGAACGTTCCCCCGCACTTTTTTCATCGAGGTCACTTTAATGATCCCGAGCTGGCCGGTCGTCGACACATGCGTCCCTCCGCAAGCGTTATAATCGAGTCCATCGATTTCGACGATCCGAATCGTGCCGGTGCGATCCGTCGCTTTACGTAACCGGTCATGCTCGACTTCGCCATCCTGTAATTCAAAAATGTGAATCGGTCGGTTGTCGAAGATGATTTGCTGGACGTCACGTTCTAACGTTTCGATTAACTCCCAATCGAATGATTCGGCCGCGATCTCGATCGATGAATCGTCAGCACTGATCCCAAAACTGAGCGTCTCGATACCGTATCGGTCTTCAAGCAAGGCCGTCAGCACGTGTTGCGCCGTATGTTGGATCGAGTGGTCGTGACGTGTCGCCGCGTCGATTTGACCGATCACTACCGTTGCTTCGTCGATTGGCTCGTTGACGAGGTGCCACACGGTCGAGTCGTCACGTTGCACATCTAAAACGGCTTGTCCGCCAATCGTCCCTGTATCGGCCGGTTGTCCACCACCTTCCGCGTAAAAATGTGTTTCTGCAAGTGCGATCCACGTGCCCCGCTCATCTTCCCGCTGCGCTGTCACCGTCGTTTCAAATTGCCATGAGTTCATATTGGTCGCCACCTTTTCTGCATGATATGTTCAGACAACTAGTCTGATTTGGTCTATAATAAGTAACACTTACCCTTAGGTCAGGAGCGATATGTATGTTACAGATTGATAAAAAGTCCCCGCTACCTATTTATTATCAAATCGAAGCTTATTTAAAGCAACAAATAGATGCTGGCGAGCTCCAACCCGGCGAATCGATCCCGTCTGAACGGGAATACTCGGAGCGGTATAACGTCAGCCGGATGACGGTGCGCCAGGCGATCACAAACCTCGTCAACGCCGGTTATTTGAGCCGTCAAAAAGGACGTGGTACGTTCGTCGCCAGTAAAAAGATCACGATGGCGCTGTCCGGTTTGACGAGTTTTTCAGAAGAAATCAAACACCGGGGCATGCGTCCGTTCAGCCGTCTATTGTCATTCGACACGATTCCGGCATCGAATAAAATCGCGCAGAAATTGAATGTCGCAGCCAGTACGCCGGTCTATGAGATGAAGCGTCTCCGACTCGCCGACGAGGACGTGCTCGCTTTAGAGACCGCCTATATCCCGGTCGCCTTGTTGCCCGAACTGACCGAGGCGGATGCCGTCGGCTCGATTTATGAGTACGCCGAACAGTCCGGACTGCGTTTAAAAAATGCGACACAGACGCTCGAAGCCCGAAGCGCCGGACCTGTTGAAGCGAAGCTGTTGACCATCTCCCCGAACGCGCCCGTCCTATTGATCGACCAACGGACGTATCTCGAGAACGGCGACATGTTCGAATACAGTCGATCTTTGTTCCGCGGCGATGCGTATTCGTTCACTGTCGCGATGGAACGCACCT
>NZ_LYTG01000079.1:2500-45150 GCF_001816105.1 Exiguobacterium sp. SH31 | reverse complement strand
GAGCAACGGCTCGTTCAAGAAGTAATAGAAGTGGCCGTCATTGCCACGCGCACCTTCTCCGGTCAATTGATATTGAACCGTGTTGTTCAGGGCGCCGACGTCTTCGATCAAACGCATATAGTCGTTCGGTCCGAGCGTCGTCTGCATGTTGTCGCCGACCGCTTTGAGCACTTTGTCATAGTTGTTGATCAATGACGTGCCGAGCGACTGCTCGAGCACAGCGTTGATGACTTCCATTTGACGTTGGCCGCGCCCGATGTCCCCGCGCGGGTCGTCATAGCGGTTTCGGACATAAGCGAGTGCTTCTTCGCCCGACAGCTGCTGAAGACCGGCTTCGACTTGGACGGTTTCGCGTGATGCGTCATAACTCTTCTGTTCAGACGAGAACGGAACGTCGATTTCGACGCCGCCGACGGCATCGATGAAGTCGACGAAGCCTTGGAAGTTGAGCGACACGACGTGGTCGATTTCAACACCGACTAGGTCTTCGACTGTATTCGTCGACATGCGCATGCCGTTGTTCGGATTCGACTCGTCCATCGATCCGAAATAGTAGGCGTGCGTGATTTTGTCTTGATCGAGACCGGTCTTACCGTAAGGGATATTGAATCCTGTATAATCGATATTGACGTACGAGTCTCGCGGAATGCTGAGCATCGTCGTCTGCTTGTCTTTCTTGTTCAAAATGACGACAATCATGACGTCAGAGCGACCGAACTCCCCTCGCGCTTTCTTTTGTGGGGAGAGATCGGTGCCGAGCACGAGGAAACTTTCGGTGTCCTCTTTATCAAACCGGGTCGGTTCGATCGTCGGGTCGTCCTCGAGCGTCACTTGTGTGCCGGACAACATGTTGTGCGCTTTATAAAAAGCCGCCCCATACATGCTAGAGCCGACGATGACGGCAATGAGGATCAGCGAGCTGAACACTTTATAAAACGCAGACGGACCTTTACGCCGTCTACGCGCCTGAGTTCTTGAGTTCATGTTTTTCTCCTTCACGGTCGAATGATACGAGCTTCACTTATTATAGAGGAATCCTCGAGTTTTGTCGAAAACGTTTTGATGACAAACTCATTTCCATACATTTTCCCACAATCGCAACCAAAAAAACCTGGGGACATGCGTCCCCAGGTTGAACGGTTATGAGCGGATCGAGAAGAACCGTGCGGCTGCTTCGCTTCCGCGTGCCTGTAAGGCTTGCGCGCATTGTGAGGCCGCCTCGGTATCAAGTACGATTGTGACACTCGGATGCGCCTGTAAAATCGTCGCGGGCCAATCGACAGACGGCACACTCTCGATCATGTGATGGACCGCGTTCGCTTTTCGGTCTCCCGTTGCGACGAGAACGATCTCGCGCGCGTTCATGATCGTATCGAGTCCCATCGTGATCGCGTGCGTCGGAACTTCTTCGCTTGCATCGAAGAAGCGGCGATTCGCCTCCCGCGTCGACTCGGTGAGCGCTGTAACGTGCGTCTTCGCATCGAGCGCCGTCCCAGGTTCGTTGAACGCGATATGCCCGTTTTCACCGATCCCGAGCAGTTGAAGATCGACACCGATCGATCGGACGAGCTGTTCATACCGCTCCGCTTCAGCATCAGGGTCTTTTGCGTCACCACGCGGTAGGTGGCTTTCTTTGAACGGAACATCGTTGAACAGACGTTCTTCCATGAAATGATTATAGCTTTGAGGATGACTCGGAGCGAGCCCGATATATTCGTCCAAATTGACGCTCGTCACATGGCGGCAATCGAGCTGGTCCTGCTTGAACATCTTGTACATCCCGACCGGCGTGCTCCCCGTCGCAAGCCCGAGCACGAACTCCCGTTTCCCGGCCAAGCGCTCTTTAATGAGCGTGTAGGCAATCTGTTCAGCGTCCGCTGGTGTCTTCGCTACTAATATGTTCATTTCACGTCCTCCTTCTCAAATCCGATGCGTCCTTGGTGAATTGTCTGCTCGACCGTCAATGACTCGTCCCAGATGATGAGATCAGCGTCAAACCCTGCTGCGATTGAGCCTTTTTTACTCAAGCCGAACTCCGCGGCTTGGTTCGCGGACGTCATCTTCACGGCTTCTTGAACCGTGCATCCGGTGAAGGCGATGATGTTGCGGAACGCCGCGTCCATCGTCAACACACTTCCAGCCAAGTTACCGGCTTCAAGCCGCGCCGCGCCGTCCTCGACGATGACCGGTTGTCCTCCGAGCTCGTAACGCCCGTCCGGAAGACCTTTCGCCCGCATCGCATCCGTGATGACGATGAGACCGTCCGCGCCTTTCAAGCGATACGCGAAATCAACCATCTCGGGGCGGCTGTGAATCCCGTCCGGAATAATTTCAACCGTGACGTCCCGTTCTAACAGGCAGTAACCGACCGTCCCCGGTTCACGGTGGTGCAGCCCGCGCATTTGATTGTATAAATGTGTGCCGTGCTTCACGCCAGCCGCTTTGTTCTCGGCAAACGTCGCATTCGTATGACCGGCTGAGCCGATGGCACCCGATTCAATCATTACTCGCTCAAGCTCTCGTGCGCCCGGACGTTCCGGTGCATACGTGACGAGTCGGATGTGACCGCCCGCCTCGTCTTGCCAGATGCGAAACTGTTCGGCGTCAGGATCGATAATATATTCTGCGGGTTGAGCCCCCGCGTTCTCGACGTTGACGAACGGTCCTTCTAGATGGATACCGGCAACCGTCGTCTCGTTTGACTCGATGACGTCACGGACAGACTCGAGCGCCTTGGTGATTTCTTCCGGTGACTGCGTGATCGTCGTCGCAAAAAACGAGGTCACTCCTTCGGCGAGCATCGATTGACTGAGGAATCGTAACCGGTCTCGGTCCGCATCCATCGTGTCGACGTCATAACCCCCGTGGACATGTACATCAATCATGCCAGGTGTCACGAGTTTTCCTGCGACATCGATCACTGTCTCATCTCCAGCCTCATAGTCAGCCATCGCTCCGACCGCTTCAATCGTTTTCCCATTTATCCGAACGTAACCGCGTTCCCACGTCTCCTGTCCAGAAACGAGGTATGCGTTGATAATCACCATCATCAGTCATTCACCCTTTCACTGCTATTCTCGACAATAGCATAACAAAAATAAGTATAGTTGTATAGACCAATTTATCCGTTTTAAAAAAATCAGCAAATCATCAGTCATTTGCCCGACTTCCCATCGACTCAAACAAAAAAAGGCTGAACCCGGGCGAACCGGCATCCAACCTTATTTTGTCACGTTGTCTCTTCGACAGCTGATTTTGTATTGTATCGTTTGACGATATGGACGAGGCGCATGAACAAGAGCACTGCCCCGGCGGCAAGTCCGACGATGAGCCCAATCCAATAACCATCGGGACCGAAGCCAAACCGTTCCGTGAGTAAGTAGCCGAGCGGCAGTCCGATCACCCAGTAGGCGATGAGCGACAACACGAGCGTCACGTTGACGTCTTTGAAACCGCGCAAGATGCCTTGAATCGGGGCGGCGACAGCGTCAGATAATTGGAAGAAGACCGCAAAGATCATGAAGTGGGCCGCAAGCTCAACGACAGCGGCGTCATTCGTATAAATGGCGGCGACACGTTCATTCTGCCAGAACAACAAGGCGCCTGAAAATGATGACACGGCCAGACAGAGCGCGATTCCAATCTTAGCATAGCGCACCGCGTCTTGAAGCCGACGGGCGCCGAGTTCATAGCCGACGACGATCGTCAAAGCGCTCGAGGCGGACAACGGCAACATATAGACGAACGAGGCAAAGTTGATTGCCGCTTGGTGGGCGGCGACGATGTTGTCCCCGTATTCACTGAGAAGCAGCGTCACGGCCGCGAAAATACTGACCTCGGCAAAGATGGCGAGGCCGATTGGCGTCCCGAGCTTGAGCAGCTCTTTTTGGCGCGGCCATGCTAAACGATCCGGCGCACGCAGGAACCGATACTCAAGGAACGGTTTCCCGCTCCGGACGAACGCGAACGCCATGAAGAAGAGAAGCCAATACGTGATCGCAGAAGCGATGCCGGCCCCGATGCCCCCATAAGCAGGAAGTCCGAGCTTCCCGAAAATGAAGATGTAGTTTAACCCGACGTTAATGGGTAACCCTAATAGTATAAGCAACATGGAGATTCGGGTTTTTCCGAGTGAATCCATGAGCGTCCGGAGCACGTTGAACAAGAACATCGGCAAGACGCCGAATCCGAGCGCGAGCAAATAGCCTTTGGCGATCCGTTTTCCTTCCTCACTTAGCCCCATCCCGTCCACTGCGGCCGGAACGAGGAACGCACCGAGGACGAGCGTCGCGATGCTCAGTCCGATCGCTAAGTAAACGCCTTGATACAGCGTCCGTTGGATATGTTGGATATTACGGGCCCCGAGCGCCTGAGCGACAATCGGTGCGACAGCAAGCAGAATCCCGCTCAGTCCCGTATAGACCGGCATCCATAGACTCGAGCCGACACCGACGCCAGCTAAGTCGACGGCCCCAGCTCGGCCTGACATGACCGTATCGAAGAAGCTAATTAAGTAAAATGATACTTGAGTAACTAAAATCGGAAAGAAAATCGTGAAGAATAATTTTATTTTTTCGTTAAGTGAATGCGTTTGATACATGGACAACCCTCATCTCATTTCAGAAAGGAACAAATTCGGATGAATCAACGGAATGCAGAGAAGCTAAAGTATGAACTATTGGAAACATGGAATACGTTCAATCATTATATGACCGAAGCGCTCACCTTTCATAACACAGAAGACGTACACCAAGCCCGGGTCCATTTGCGCAAGTTGCTGACGTTCATGCAACTGTACGATACGAAACCTTCCACATATCGGCAATTGAAACAGCTAATGGAAGCGCTCGGTGCGGTCCGTGACGGGGACGTGTTGCTCCAAGGACTCGCAATCGAGACCGGGCTCGAGCAGGCGTTTGCCGATCACATGGAAGCGAACCGCGCCAAAGACCGGACGATATTAAATTCGCGCGTCACCGAAAAGATGACGCCGTCGCTCGACCAACAAGTGCGCCGCTTCATCGGCGGTCAATTGTATCGCTCGTTAAAGAAGCAAGACGCCTCAGCGTTTCTCGATAAGGCAAAATCGGAGCGGAAACGCCGCGTCGAGTCCCACCACCACGCCACATCAAAGCATGACCGGCTTGAGACACTCCATAAAGTCCGGCTCGCCGTGAAGCGTGAACGCTACTTGCACGAGTACTTGTTAAACTACGAAGAAAAGGCCTCAAAAGACCAGGTCCAAAAGTTAAAACGGCTCCAAACCGAGCTTGGTGAGATGAACGACCGTCATCAATTGCTGCTGCGCTGGACCGATTTTTCACCGCCAACAGAATACGTTTCGGCGTATGAACGACTCATTGACACACTGCACGAGCAACTTGACGCTTCTGTCGACGCCATCAAGCTCTAGCGTGACGTGTAGCGTTCGACGAGCAGTTCGAGTAGCTTCATACCAGCAATCGAATTGCCTTTTGAGTCGAGCGCAGGACCGAAAATCCCGAAGCCGACGTCGCTCAGTCCAAGTTCGTGCTTCCCGGTCGCGAGAATCGCACCCGACACCCCGCTCTTCCCTGGCAGACCGACACGGACCGCAAACTCACCGGAGGCGTCATACATGCCACACGTCGTCATAATCGCTTTGACGATGCGGACGACCCGGCGCGGAATCAACTCTTCGCCTGTGACCGGGTCTTCCCCGTTGCCCGCGAGCACCCGTCCGATGCGGGCCAAGTCAAAACAGTCGATCTCGATGGCACATTGTTTCGTATAGACGTCGATGATCTCATCGACGTCACCTTCCACGATGCCGTGGTGGCGCATGAAATAAAGCAAGGCCCGGTTTAAGTCGGTCGTCTCGTATTCCGAGCGGGCGACTTTTTCGTTGTACGTCACTTCTTCGACTGGTACGCCGAGCAATGTCGCTAAAAATTGACGGAACTGATAAATCTTAAGTTCCGCCGTATCCCCTAATATCATGCTCGTGACGGCTAGCGCCCCGGCGTTAATCATCGGATTGAGTGGTTTCGATGGCACGGTCTCTTCGAGCTTGGCGATCGAGTTGAACGCATCACCCGTCGGCTCCATCCCGACTTTCGAGAACACGAAGTCCTCACCGAACTCCATCAATACGTAACAAAGCGCGAGTGCTTTCGAGACGCTTTGGATCGTAAATTTATGATGGACATCACCCGCATGGATGTAAGAACCGTCAGGCAGGCAAATCGCCACGCCGAGTAAGTCATCCTTGACATGTGCGAGCTCAGGGATATAATCCGCCACTTTCCCTTGAGCCGTATACGGACGACACTCGTCGACCAAATGCGCCAACTGCTGTTCTAATACGTTCATCAAACTCACCCCATATCCGATAGTTTACAACCGGCTCATCTTATCATATCTTCTCAAGCTTAGCCATCCGGGGGACCGTCATCTTTGGACCATCCTGGCTTGTACCAGTCCTCGTCGGCCCAAATGACCGGCGGGCTTTCCTCATCCCCGGCAAGCTTCTCTCCATGTCGGTTCATCGCGGTGATGAATGCGACAATCCCCACGACGACAATCGAAGCAGTGATGCCGAACCAAACCATAGTCGCCCCTCCCTTTCATCCGTGACAATTTCGTCTAGAACCGTGTGATACTTATCCTATGTCTACACCCATATTCTCGGTACGGTTAGTTCGAAGACTATATAGAAATGGGTGAATCGATTGAACAACATTGCGATTATCGGGGGCGGCATCACCGGCATGGCCGCTGCCTACTATGCGAAACAGGCCGGTGCACACGTCACACTCTACGAATCGAGTGATCGGGTCGGCGGGAAAATCAAGACAGTTTATCGGGACGGATTTGTACTCGAATGCGGTCCCGACGGTTATATGGCCAGAAAGCCGACGTTGACCGAACTCATCACCAAACTCGGTCTTGATGAACAGCTCGTTCGTTCACAGACCGGCACGTCTTACATATACGTTCGCAACAAGTTACGGCAAATGCCTGCGGGTTCCGTCATGGGCATCCCCACGAAATTTTGGCCGATGGTGAAGACCGACCTGTTCACGTGGCGTGGAAAGGCTCGGGCCGGGATGGACTTGGTGCTCCCCCGCGTCTATGCGGGCGAAGACATTTCGCTCGACACGTTTTTCCGGACCCGGCTCGGCTCTGAAGTCGTCGAATCGATGATCGAACCGCTCCTATCAGGCATTTATAACGGGACGCTTCAAGATATGAGCATCGAGTCTACTTTCCCTCAGTTTATCACGATTGAACAAAAAACACGCAGCTTGATTCTCGGCATGAAAGCACTCACGCCGCCTGTACAAGCCGGAGTGAAACCGCGTGAGGCCGGGAAGTTTTTATCGTTACAAAACGGGCTCGGAATCCTCATCGAGGCGCTCCGTCCGTCGATCGACCGCCTCTACACCGACACCCGTGTCGCCTCGGTCCGCCCTCATGAGATCGAGCTCGAGGACGGTACGATCGAACAGTTTGACGGCATCATCTTAGCGACTTCGCCGAATGCACTCGGCCCGATCCTCGGAATCCCCGAGGCGGAGCGACTATCTCAATTGAAGCGCACCTCATCGATCACCGTCCTCGCGGCGTTCGACGAGAAAGATGTGGCGGCGCTCGACGGGACAGGTTACGTTATCGCCAAAGCGGAAGCTAATGCGTTAACCGCCTGCAGTTGGATGCATAAGAAATGGCCCCACATGGCACCGAAAGGTAAGGCGCTCTTGCGCGTCTATATCGGTTCCGATCACGTTCCCGGCTTATTAGCCGCAACGGATCAAGCGATCGCCGAGTTTGCGTTAAACGAGCTCCGCAAGATTCAACACGTCGGGACACCGCTCTTCACGAAAGTCGAGCGCCACGTCGATACGATGCCGCAGTACGAGGTCGGCCATAAGCAACATGTGCACGCGTTCGAACATGCCTTGGCCGCTCTCGACGGCGTCGAGGCGTGCGGGGCGATCTTACACGGGGTCGGGCTTCCCGACTGTGTCGATTCCGCCAAACAGGCCGTCACACGGGCGATGACGGCGAAGCAGGTGGTGCGCTCATGAAACGGATTGATTACAATGAGAACCCGTTCATCGTCATCTGGGAAGTGACGCGTGCGTGCGCCTTGTCTTGCGTCCATTGCCGGGCCGAGGCGCAGTACCATCGTTACCCTGATGAATTAGACACGGCGCAAGGCAAGGCGCTCATTCGTGACATTTACGCGATGGACAACCCGATTCTCGTCTTCACGGGCGGCGACCCGCTCATGCGCGAAGACTTGTTCGAGTTGACTGAATACGCGGCGTCACTCGGCATGCGCGTCTCAATGACCCCATCAGCGACGCCACGGGTGACTCATGACGCGGTCAGACGGGCCAAAGCGGCCGGATTGACACGCTGGGCGTTCTCACTCGACGGTGCGGACGCAAAAACGCACGATCATTTCCGCGGGACACGCGGGAGCTTCGAGCGGACGATCCGCGGCATCTCCTATTTCCGGGAGGAAGGCATGTCGTTCCAAATCAATACGACCGTGACCGAGTACAACGTCGACCAACTGCCAGAGATCGCGAAACTCGTTGGTGAGCTCGGCGTCTCGGTCTGGACGTTGTTCTTCCTCGTCCCGACCGGTCGCGGCTCGCTCCTGCAACCAATCTCACCGGAACGACATGAGGACGTGCTGCGCTGGGCATTCGCGCTGCAAGAACATGTGCCATACATCATCTCGACGACCGAGGCCCAGTTCTATCGCCGGGTCGCCCGGCAAGAAAATCAAAAACGGAAAGACGCAGGACTCGCGCCGATCGGTCATCCGCATGACGACCTCGCCAAAGCGCCACGCGGGACGAATGACGGCAACGGCTTCGTCTTCATCTCGCACACCGGTGATGTCCAACCGTCCGGCTTCCTGCCGATCAACTGCGGCAACGTCAAAACGACACCGCTCGCCGAGATTTATCGGGAACATCCGGTGTTCAAGACGCTGCGTGACCCGGACACGCACGGCGGCAAATGCGGCTACTGCGAATACCGTTACTTATGCGGCGGATCGCGGGCCCGAGCCTACGCTGTCACCGGCGACTATAAGGCAGAGGAACCGTATTGTACATATCAACCTGAACACGCGAAATAAGGAGCGCAGGCCTCGGCCTGTGCTCCTTATTGTTTAGTACGCCACCGTCGTCGGACGGAGCGTCAATTCTCCGTTCTCGACGTCGATCATGACGGTCTGACCATCCTCGACGTCACCGGCGAGAATGCTGCGCGCGAGCTTCGTCTCGATCGTCCGTTGTACGTAACGGTTGATCGGACGGGCGCCGAACTGTGGCTCGTACGCTTCGTCGGCGATGAACGCTTTCGCCGCGTCCGAGATTTCGATCCGAATCGAGCGTGCCGTCAAGCGGCTGCCCATCCGAGCGACCGCTTTCTCGACAATCTGTCCGATTTGGGCGCGCGTGAGCGGATGGAACAAGATCGTCTCATCGACCCGGTTCAAGAACTCCGGCCGGAAGTGGCGACGAAGCCGCTCGATGACTTGACGTTCTTCCTCTTCATCGATGATACCGTCTTTCGCGGCCTCGAGTAAAATATCGGCCCCGATGTTTGAAGTCATGATGACGATCGTGTTCTTAAAGTCGACGACGCGACCGTGTGAATCGGTCAAGCGACCGTCATCGAGCAATTGTAGCAAGATGTTGAACACGTCGGCGTGCGCTTTCTCGACTTCGTCAAGCAAGAGCACCGAGTACGGGCTGCGGCGCACCGCTTCGGTCAATTGACCGCCCTCTTCGTAGCCGACGTATCCTGGAGGTGCCCCCACGAGGCGGGATACGGCGTGTTTCTCCATGTACTCACTCATGTCGAGACGAACGATGTGGTCTTCAGAATCGAACATCGCTTCGGCGAGCGCTTTCCCGAGTTCGGTCTTCCCGACCCCGGTCGGACCGAGGAACAGGAACGAGCCGATCGGACGGTTCGGGTCTTTAATGCCGGCCCGGGCCCGGATAACGGCGTCGCTGACGAGTCGGATCGCCTCATCTTGTCCGAAGACACGTTGATGCAGCACCGTCTCGAGGTTGAGCAACTTGTCGCGCTCACCTTCTGTCAACTTCGTCACCGGGATGCCCGTCCATTTCGAGACGACCTCGGCGATCTCTTCTTCCGTCACTTCTTCCCGGACGAGTTCACGCGTCACTGAGCCGGCGAGACGTTCGGCTTCGGCGAGGTCACGTTCGAGCTCTGGAATCCGTCCGTACTTCAACTCGGAAGCCCGGTTCAAGTCGTAGCGGCTCTCGGCTTCTTGCAGTTCGAGCTTCACTTTCTCGAGGTCCCCGCGGATGTGCTGCACGCGGTGTGTCGACTCTTTCTCGTTCTCCCAGCGCAGACGGAGTGCATCCGCTTGTTCACGCGTCGAGGCGAGTTCTTGCTGGAGCACGTCGAGACGTTTTTTCGAGGCCTCGTCGCTCTCTTTCTTCAAAGCGGCCTCTTCGATTTCAAGTTGCATGACGCGGCGCACGAGTTCGTCGAGTTCAGCCGGCATCGATTCCATCTCGGTCCGGATCATCGCGCACGATTCATCGACAAGGTCGATCGCCTTGTCCGGCATGAACCGGTCGGTGATGTAGCGGTTCGACAGCACAGCCGCCGCGACGAGCGCGTTGTCATGAATGCGGACGCCGTGATGGATCTCAAAGCGTTCTTTCAATCCGCGCAAAATCGAGACCGTGTCTTCGACGTCCGGCTCATCGACGAGCACTTGCTGGAAGCGCCGTTCGAGCGCCGGGTCTTTTTCGATGTATTGGCGGTACTCATCGAGTGTCGTCGCGCCGATACAGTGAAGTTCACCGCGGGCGAGCATCGGTTTGAGCATGTTGCCCGCGTCCATCGCGCCTTCCGATTTACCAGCCCCGACGATTGTGTGCAACTCGTCGATGAAGAGGATGATCTTCCCTTCCGCCTCTTTCACTTCGTTCAAGACGGCTTGTAACCGTTCCTCGAACTCACCTCGATATTTGGCACCGGCGACGAGCGAGCTCATGTCGAGGCTGAAGATTGTCTTGTCTTTTAAGCTTTCCGGGACGTCACCGCGGACGATACGCTGGGCAAGCCCTTCGACGATCGCCGTCTTCCCGACCCCTGGCTCCCCAATGAGCACCGGGTTGTTTTTCGTTTTCCGGCTCAAGATGCGGATGACGCGGCGAATCTCACTGTCGCGCCCGATGACCGGGTCGATTTTTCCGGTCTTCACTTCTTGAATCAAATCACGGCCGTACTTCGTCAAGACGTCGTACGTCGCTTCCGGTGACTTCGACGTGATGCGTCGGTTGCCGCGCACGGCGACGAGCGCCTCGCGTAACTTGTCCTCGGTCACGCCTTTGCGCTCGAGCATCGCTTGCGCTTGGCTCTTGTTGAGGAGAATTCCGAGTAGGACGTGTTCGACCGAGACGTACTCGTCACTCATACCGGTCGCTTCACGCTCGGCCGTCGTCAACACGTTAAGCAGCGAGGCCGAGATCATCGGTGTCGTCGGATTTTGAAGTTTCGGTGCGTTCTTGAGCGCCATTGCTACTTCTGCTTCTATCTCCGCGACGTTCAACTCCATCTTTTGCAACAACAGTGGAATGATGCCGTCAGCTTGCGAAATCATCGAGGCGAGGACGTGCCATTCATTCATCTCGCTATGATGATACTGTTTAGCAAGTGCTTGCGAACTGACGATTCCTTCATGCGCTTTATCTGTAAATCGATTGAAATCCATGTTGTTTCCTCCTTATGCTCAGCGTTCTAGTTGTTCATAAACAGATCGGTGGGCGGCGTCGAGCGGTAAGTCGACCTCGAGTTGGATGAACAAGTCGGACCGGACTTTTGAAGCAGTCATGAAACCGCGGCCCGGAATCCGCATCCGTTGGCCCGGACGTGAACCCGGTTTGACTTTCAGCTTGACCCGGCCGCCGTCGAGCGTCGCGACGACGACTTCGGTACCGTCTAGGAAAGCAAGTGGCCGCAACCGTTTGACGGTGATGACGTTCGCTCCTTCTCGTCGATACGTTTCGTCATCGGTGAAATGGAGTTCGACGTACACATCGCCCCGGTCGCCTGATTGACCGACTTTGCTACTCTTGCCTTTCAGTCGAAGTTTCTGGCCCTCATGGGCGCCTTGCGGAATCTTCACGTTGACCGTACCCGTTTGCAGGCGCAAACTCACTTTCGAATCACTAGTCAACTGACTGAGCGGCACGTTGACCCGGACCGTCTCATCTAAATCTTCTTCTACCGCTTGGTTGAAGAAACTTCCGAACATGTCGTCGAATCCGAACGTCCGCGACGTCGTGCGTGATCCGCCACCGAACTGACGGAACAAGTCTTCAAATTGCGCCGAACCTTCCCCGTATCCGTCACCGTCATACGTCCCTTGACCGAACGTCGGGCCTTCCGGACTGCCGTAACGGTCATAATTTGCTTTCTTGTCGGGGTCGCTCAACACATCGAACGCTTCTTGGATTGCTTTGAACTGATCCTGTGCCCCCGGCTCTTTATTCACATCCGGATGATATTGTTTCGCTAGTTTTCGATAAGCTTTCTTAATGTCTTGGTCGGATGCCTGTTTCGACACGCCAAGCACGTCATAGTAGTTTTTCGTCATCTCGATTCACCTCACCTTATTCTTTCCCGTTTCTGTTAAGTCTATTCTACCGATTTGGTCAAAGAAGGTCAAAGATTTTCCTCGTTACAATACATACGAAAAAAAGAGACGCTTCGTTTCATTACGAAGCACCTCATCTGTTAAAAGTAAACTTTCGGTGTATCCATGCCTTCTTCGAACACGATCGTCACTTCTTGCGTGCCGCCGAGTGAGGTGACATTGATACGGACCGGGACGTTCCGATTGTATTCCCAACGGTTCTCAAGCAAACCGACGACGTGTTGCGTGAAGCCGACGAGTTCGGCCCGGCTGTAGAATTGGATTGGGATGTCGATCTCGATGCGTGACAAGTCACCGTTCTGATAGAATCCTTTACCGATCATGCCGCTGAAGTCAGGGAAGACATCAGCGATTCGGTCGCTAAACAGCGTAAACTTCTGTGCGTCATCACGCACTTCGGTCGTCGCCGTATTCGATGGGAAGTAGTAGTACTTCTCGTCGATTGCTTTCCAATCAGACGCGGCTACTTCCGCACCTTCCCCGACGAACGCTGATTTGACGTAATTGCCCGGTGTCGGTGACCCTTGCACCGACTTCATGTATAGGGCGACGTTAATGTCAAGACCCTTAAAGTCTTCACGCTTCCGCAGTTGTGCGACGAGTTCATTTGCCATCCGTTCCCCTTCTGCGATGACTTTTTTTGCATCTAACTTTTCCGTGTACGTCGGACCGAAGTTCGGGGCCTGGAAGACGTACTCACGGTTCAAAATGAGAGCAAACGAGACACCGTCGAGTTGATATCCGTTATCCGTCTTTGTCATATAGTTTTGTTCGATGAGCGACGCCAAATAGAGCGGCGACTTCTTGTTTTCTTCAACGAACTTGTCCTCTGCGACTTCTGCCGTCCCGTTCGCATAGGCCGGGTTGAGCGGTGTCAGGCCTTCAGATGTTTTATCTTTTCGTCCGAGCAGACGAGAGACGTCTTCAGCCGTCAATAATTGCCCTTCTTGATAAACGTATTGTTCAGGGGAGAACGCGCCGGTCGAATGGCGCATGAGACCAAGCTCGACTTCTTCTAGTTCGAGCGATGAGCTGACTTGGCGTTGGGCGAGCCCGCGCGCTGCGGCCGGCTTGAACGGAATCACCATCTGGTAATACGAGTCTCGCGCTTCAATCGCTTGTGTGACACCTTCTGACGTCGTCTCGTTCCCGGTCGGCGTCACTTCTTCTTCCCCCATCGGAATTTTCATTGAACACCCACCGAGAAATACCGTCGCGGCGAGGGCGGGGATTATTATTTGTTTCCATTTCATCTATGTCCAAACTCCTTTGACGAATCAATTCGTTATACACTTCGTCCATTATAACAAAATCGTCCGTTGAAAAAAGTGTCGAAGCGGAATCAGTCGAGAATCACAAAAGTACGTCCCTCGACTCTCATCGAAGGACGTATGCTCAAGTTTTTGAAGACGGCCGGCGCCGGTGTGTGAAGAACAATAGGCCGAGTACAATCAAGACGAGGCCGATCACAGTACCCCACGTCTCGGTCGTGCCGGTCATTGGCAGTGTGCCTTGCTCAGGTGACACGGGCGTAATCGGTTCTGGTACGTATACCGCTTCGTCGTCTTCCCGTTCCGGAATCGCTTGTTTGACGTGGACTGTCGTCTCCGCCGACCGAGAGACACGAGCTGCCTCGTTGACTTCAAACGTGAACGTGACCCGGTTCGTCAAAATCCCCCCGGCTCGAACATCGTATGACGGCAGTAACACTTTTTCTAGTTCGAGCACGACTTCCTCGCCCGGAATCAATCCGTTCTCGACTTCAGCGAGCGCTCGCATCCCGTCGCGGAGCACCTCTGTCGTCTCGCGTTGTTCTTTCGCTGTCAAAGCGCCGCTCGTCCACTCTTCCACCACGTCGACGAAGTAAAGGGTGACGTTCGACGTATTCGTGAGCGTGTACGTATAGAGGATTGTCTCGCCCGGATGGACCGTTTGCGGGTTCGCGACTTTCGTGACCGTGAAATCGAGCCGGTTGAGCAAAACGATTTGCTGACTTTCAGCGTTGACGATACGCCCCGATTCATCAGTCGCAGCAACACGGAAGATGTTCCCAACCTCAGGATGCATCACTTGGTCGTAGTCGCTCGGCACATCGAGAATTACAGTCGTTTCGACGCGTTCGCCGGAAGCGAGACCATCGTCACCGATGAGTCCCGTCAGCTTGCTGCGTACTTCCTCGTTGAAAGCAGTGATGGCATCGTCTTGAATCCCACCGCTGAAAAACTCGTCTTCAATCGACGTGATCGTCAACGTCGCATCGCCCGTGTTCTCGATGACGAACGTATAAGGGATGCGCCCTCCGACGACGGCTTGGTCGATGTTCGCCTCTTTGCCGACTTCAAGTCCGATTTCGACCACTGGTTCGACCGTCGCCGCCGCGACTTCTTCGGTCATCGGCGCCTCGGTTGCCGGTTCTGTCACTTCGCTCACTGGTTCACTGCTCTCGTCTGTGACACCAGGTTCTGTCACCTCGAGCGCTGGGTCTTCAATCGGTAGCTCTTCAATCCGTAGCTCAGCTGTAATCGATGCTGGCGTAAACGAGTACGGTACGCCTTCCTCGTTATATAACGTGACTTGATCAATCAAGGACGTCTCGACTGCTTGAACGTCTATGATAAAACGCCAGACGTCCGCGGTCTCGCGAACCCCATAATACGTAATATCGGCATAGACAAGACTAGCTTCGTCTAGTTTCACTTGCTCTTCAGCGGTGAGATCGACTTGGACGTACAGCGTGCTCGTTTCCGTCGTGTCGCTTGCATAAAGAACGTTTGGTGCCCACATGCCGATGAGTAAAACGAATAACGTGATGAATGCCGTGAACCGTTTGGTGGCGCTACGCATGGTGGTCCCCTCCTCTAAGATGTATGTCCATCAGTGACAAAATGTCCCGACGACAGCGCTCTGGCACGGAGGGGAGATAGAGGGTGAGTGTGCACGAGTCGTGGTGTCAAGAGTACCTCGGTTGCAGAAAAATTTTACAATTTTGTTGTTACTATTCATTACCCGTCCACCACTTTAGTGAATCCGTCCATATACTGAGATTTTTATAAATCAAGTCAACGAAAAAAGACCCTCGCTTCTTTGAGGGTCTTCCGTTCAGACGTGTTCCGCTAAAAAGGCGAGCAGTTTCGATTCATCCCATACTTCGACACCGAGCGCTTCGGCTTTCGACAGTTTTGAACCTGCCTTCTCGCCAGCGACGAGGAGATCGGTGTTCTTACTGACACTTCCGGTCACGCTCGCGCCGAGGAGTTCTAATCGTTTTCCCGCCTCACCGCGTGTCATCTCATACAACTTCCCGGTCAAGACGACCGTCTTACCAGCGAGCGGGGCGTCGGCGGCGACGGACCGCTTCACTCCTTTGAACGTCAAGTTGACACCGGCCGTATCGAGTTCACGGACGAGTTCACGCGCCTCAGGCTTCTCGAAGTAAAGAACGATCGATTCCGCCATCTTCGTCCCGATCCCGTCAATCTCGATCAAAGCTTCAACCGAGGCGTCCATAATCGCGTCCATCGTCTCGAACCGCTCTGCGATGAGCGAGGCCGCCTTCTGACCGACGAGACGAATCCCGAGGGCGAACAACACCCGTTCAAGCGAATTCTGTTTCGATTGTTCGATTGCGGCAAGCAAGTTCGTCACTGATGTCTCACCCATCCGTTCTAAATCAAGGAGTGCTTCTCGCTCGAGGACGTACAAATCGGCGACGTTATGGACGAGGCCGGCCTCATGAAGCTGGGTGATGACTTTTTCACCGAGACCGTCGATATTCATCGCTGGTCGCGACACGAAATGAATCAGCCCTTCGAGCAGTTGGGCCGGACATTCCGGGTTGACGCAGCGATGATCCGCCTCACCGTCTAAGCGGACGAGTTCGGACTCACACGCGGGGCAGCGAGTCGGAAAAACGATTTCTGCCTCGTTCCCGGTCCGTTCGCTGACGAGCGCGGAAACGACGGCTGGAATGACGTCTCCGGCCTTTTTAATGACGACCCGGTCGTTGATGCGAAGGTCTTTCTCTTTGATGAAGTCTTCGTTATGGAGTGTCGCGTACGTCACGGTCGATCCCGCGACCGAAACCGGCGCGAACCGGGCCCGCGGCGTCACTTTCCCCGTCCGTCCGACACTGAAATCAACGTCTTCGATCGTCGTGACGACTTCTTCGGCCGGGAATTTATAGGCGACGGCCCAGCGCGGGCTTTTGGCCGTAAAACCGAGCTGTTCTTGTTCTTCGTAAGCCGCGACTTTGATGACGATCCCGTCAATCTCATACGGGAGTTCTGAACGTTTCGTCACGTACGTCTCGATATAGTCCCACAGCTCGTCCGCTGTCCGACATGTCGTATATTCCCCGCTCACGGCGATCCCGAGACGATTCAAGTAATCGAGCGACTCATCGTGCGACGCGACGAGCTCATCGTTTGAGACGAGCCCATACGCGAAGAAGGCGAGATTTCGTGACGACGCGATCTTCGAGTCGAGCTGACGCAGCGACCCGGCGGCCGCATTACGCGGATTGGCGAACAACGGCTCACCGAGGCGTTCCCGCTCGTCGTTCAAGTGTTCGAACGAACGTTTCGGCATATACGCCTCGCCGCGCACTTCGAACGTCACATCCTCATTCAGGCGGAGCGGGATCGTGCGAATCGTCTTCAAGTTTTGCGTGATGTCTTCGCCTGTCGTCC
Organism: Exiguobacterium sp. SH31; assembly: GCF_001816105.1. Taxonomy (NCBI): domain Bacteria; kingdom Bacillati; phylum Bacillota; class Bacilli; order Caryophanales; genus Exiguobacterium; species Exiguobacterium sp. SH31. The sequence goes on along the minus strand of NZ_LYTG01000079.1, from coordinate 27,753 downwards.
CGTCTCCGCGCGTCGCCCCGCGCTTGAGGCGACCGTCTTCGTATTTGAGCGAGACGGCAAGACCGTCGAACTTCAGCTCGGCGACGAACAACGGGGCATAGCCAAGATCTTTTTCAATCCGCTCGACCCACTCGATCAAATCGTCTTTCGAGAACACGTTGCCGAGCGAGAGCATCGGGGTATCGTGCGTCACTTTCACGAACGCATCGAGCGGGGCGCCGCCGACGCGTTGCGTCGGCGAATCCGGGCTCCTAAGCTCCGGATAGTCCGTCTCGATTTGAATCAACTCGTTCATGAGCCGGTCGTACTCGGCGTCCGGGACGCTCGGCCGGTCAAGCACATAATATTCATAGCCGTATTGGTTCAACTTTTGTCGTAACGTTTCGACGTGTTCTGTCATCTCCATACGATCACCTCACGCTTTTTCGATCGGGGCAAATTTGGCGAGCAGGCGTTTAATCCCGACTTGCGGGAAGGCGATATCAAGTTCGAGCTGATCGCCCTCGCCGCGTGTCTGAACGACCGTCCCTTGTCCCCATTTTTTATGATTCGCTTTATCCCCGACTTGCCAGCTCATCGACTCGGCACCTGACGATTGGGCGACTTTTGGCTTCGGTTTCGAGCTGAACCCGTTGACTGGCAACTTCCCAGGTGATTCGACCGGATTCCACGGCATCGCTTTCTTCGCTTTGCCGGAACGTTCGAGCAGCGTTTCCGGCAACTCGTGCAAAAAACGGGATTCCGGATTGTTTTGGAACCGTCCGTACAACATGCGCGACTGGGCCCGTGTCAAATACAGGCGTTTCTCGGCACGGGTGATGCCGACGTAGGCGAGACGGCGTTCTTCTTCCATCTCTTCCGGGTCATTCAACGAACGGCTGTGCGGGAACAACCCTTCTTCCATCCCGATCAAGAAGACGACCGGGAACTCGAGCCCTTTCGCCGAGTGAAGTGTCATGAGCGTCACTTGATGCAACTCATCGACCTCTTCAAGCGAGTCAAGGTCTGAGACGAGCGTCAAATCGGTCAAGAAGGCGACGAGCGTCTGCTCTTCGCTCTCCTTCTCAAAGTTTTGAGCGACCGAGAGAAATTCTTGTAAGTTCTCGAGGCGGCTCTCGGCTTCGAGCGTCTTCTCGATTTTAAGCATCTCTTCATAGCCAGACTTCTTCAGCACTTCTTCAATCAGTTCAGAGATCGACAAATAGTCTGCCATTTGCCGAAGGTCGATCATGAGCTGGCGGAACTCGGTCAGCTTCGTCGCCGCTCGCGGCGCGATGCCCGATAGTTCGATGTCGCGGATCGCTTCCATGAGCGAGACGCCTTGCATACCGGCGAAGTCGCCGAGCTTATCGACCGTCGCCGCGCCAATGCCGCGTTTCGGTTCGTTGACGACGCGGACGAACGAGAGGTCCTCGTCCGGATTGGCGATCAAGCGCAAGTACGACAGGATGTCTTTAATTTCTTTACGCTCATAGAACTTCGTGCCGCCGACCATCTTGTATGGGATGTTCGACTTGAGCAACGTTTCCTCGAGACCACGCGACTGGGCGTTCGTCCGATATAAGACGGCCATCTGGCCGTATTCGATGCCTTCTTGGCGCAGTTCTTTCATCTCGTTGATGATAAAGAATGCTTCGTCCCGGTCGTCCGAGGCGACGTGGATGAGCAGTTTCTCTCCCTCGTCGTTATCGGTCCATAAGTTTTTGTCTTTACGGGTCGAGTTGTTTTTAATGACCCCGTTCGCCGCTTCTAGAATCCGTTTCGTCGACCGATAGTTCTGTTCGAGCAAGATGACGTGCGCGCTCGGATAATCTTTCTCGAACGTCAAAATGTTGGCGATGTCGGCCCCGCGCCAGCGATAGATCGACTGGTCCGAGTCACCGACGACACAAAGGTTCTCGTGAGCGGCCGCGAGCATCTTGACGAGCGTATACTGGGCCCGGTTCGTATCTTGATACTCATCGACGTGGATGTATTGGAACTTCTTCTGATAGAACGCGAGCACGTCCGGCGCTTCTTCGAATAACTGGATCGCTTTCATGATGAGGTCATCGAAGTCGAGGACGTTGTTGTGTTTCAGCTTCTTCTCATACGCCGTGTAGACGTCCGAGATGACTTTTTCATACGGATTGTTGCCGACGAGTCCGGCCGCGTCCTTCGCTGTGCGCAGTTCATTTTTATGATTCGAGATCATCCCGAGCAACGTCCGGGGCTCGTACTTCTTCGGATCGAGGTTCAACTCTTTGAGCACTTGCTTGATCGCCGTGAGCTGATCGGAAGAATCCAAAATCGAGAAGTTACGGTCGTAACGAATCCGGTCGATGTCGCGGCGCAAGATGCGCACACACATCGAGTGGAACGTCGAAATCCAAATGTCGTCCGCCACGCCGCCGACGAGACGGGCAATCCGGTCTTTCATCTCACGGGCTGCTTTGTTCGTGAACGTGATCGCGAGAATATTCCATGGTGCGATCTGTTTCGACGCCATCAAATAGGCGACGCGATGCGTCAACACACGTGTCTTACCTGATCCGGCACCAGCCATGATCAAGAGCGGACCATCTGTATATTTGACCGCTTCTGCTTGTGGCGGGTTCATGCCTTTGACTAATTCTTCGCTTAAGTTATACATAGGGGGTATCCTTCCTTATTTCCAAACATTTGTTCTTATTTTAACGGACTACTTGCACAGTCGCAAGCGCCCCTTCGAGATTGTCGTAAATGATGTTGCCGACGACGATCGTGTCGGCGTATTCGGCCATCATCCGGGCCGTGTCGATCCCGTCGATGCCGCCCCCATAAAACACGTGGGCATCGGGTAAAGCCAGCTTCACTTCTTTGACGACGTCAGGTGAACCGAGCGTGCCGCTATATTCGAGATAAAGCGACGGGAGACGGAACAGATGATGACCTGTTTCGGCGTAGGCGACGACTTCTTCAAGCGTCAACGTCGCTCTCGCCCCGGTCACAGCGGCCACTTTCGCTTCCGGATTCAAGACGATATACCCTTGCCCGGTCACGTTGTTTGAGTCAAACAGATGGCCGTAACGTTCGAAAGCCCGCATTTGATGACCGACGACCCAATCGACGGTGCCTGCGTTCAACACCGTCGGGATAAAGTAATGATTGAATCCACGGATGGCGTGTTCAGGATGGCTCATCTCGAGCGCGACCGGAATCCCGCAACCTTGCAGCCGTGCGTAAAGGGCGAACGTGTTCTCCGCATCGACCCCGTCCGTACCACCAATGAGAAACGCGTCCGTACCTGAACGGACGAGCGCGGCAAGTGCCGATTCATCGAGCTGTTTGTTCGGGTCCAGTTTAAACACATGGCGCCACGTCTGAAAATCCATCCATCTTCCCTCCATTCGATACCTTCTCTAGTGTAGCGATTTTTAGGACAGGTTGCATCTGTTGGACAAAAAAAAGACTTGCCGAAGCAAGTCATGTACGTGCGGTCCGGCTACGCTCGCGCTCCGTCAACCATTTGGCGACGAGGAGCGCGAACAAACCATAGACCGGGACGAACCAGAGCGGGTTGGCCAAGAAAAAGCCAAGTACGGGGATATCGAGTAGCGGTGAATCCGGCGAACAAAGCGCCGTTCCGTTCACGACGGCGATAAACGGCAACACCGGAACAGCGAACACGTAACCGAAATTGATCCAAAATGCCTTCATGTCACAATCTCCTTAACCTAAGATAATCGATTCTTTCGGATAGTTGTACATCCGCTTCGGCTGTCTTCGTTGCAAGAGCAAGATAAAGGCGATGACACCGATCCGACCGATGAACATGAGAATGGTGAGCACCCATTTACCGACATTGCTAAACTCCGACGAGAGCCCGACCGAAAGCCCGGTCGTCCCGAACGCCGAACACGCCTCAAACAAAATGCGCGTAAGTGAGGCGTCCTCAAAGAACGTGAGAATCAACACTCCGGTCAGTAATACAGCAAGCGATACCGTGATGATCACGAACGCTTTCCAAATATCTTCGAGCACGATCTCACGTCCGAACACCTTGATCGACGAGTCCCCGCGAATGAACGCGATGACTCCGAGCACGGCGACGGCGAACGTCGTCGTCCGAATCCCCCCGCCGACAGAAGACGGCGAGGCCCCGATGAACATCAAGATGGATAAGAGCAGCATACTGCCTTCGGAGAACAAGTTGACGTCAACCGTCGACAGCCCTCCGTTTCGCGTCGTCACGGACTGGAACAACGAATCGGAAAGCGCGAGCCAAAGCGGTAAATCTTTGAACGCGTTATTGTATTCGAACAAGAACAGACCGACCGTACCTACGGCGATCAAACTGAAGAACGTTGATACCGTCAACTTTGTGAACAAAGAAAAACGACGCGGGAAGTTCTCGCTCTTGCGACTGATCCGGTTCGTCAAGTACGTCCGGATCTCGACGAGCACTGGGAAGCCGATCGCTCCGCCGGTCATGAGCACGATTTGCGTGAAGATGACGAACGGGTCTTCACGGAACGGTGCGAGCGAGCTGCCGGTAATATCGAACCCGGCGTTCGTCGTCGCACTGATCGAACCGAACAGGCCTTGCAGGAACGCCTCTCCGGCCGTATCAAAGTAGTTTAAGTAATGGACCCCGAGCAGAATTGCCCCTACCGCTTCAATCGCGATAACGGTAATGACGATTTCCGCGATGTATTTGACGATGCCAGACATCGACGTCTGGTTCTGGTCGCGCAAAATCAACTGGCGCTCGCGGAATCCGATCCGTTTCCCGAGCAAAATCCACATGATGACGTGGAGACTGATCAAACCGACCCCACTCACTTGAACGATGAATAAAATGATGAACAGTCCAAACGTCGAGAACGTATCGGTCACGACGATCGGGGTGAGTCCGGTAACACTGACGCAACTGACCGCGAAGAAGACGAGATCGGTGAACGTGATGGTGACACCAGGTTGTCTTGCAATCGGCAGAGCCAACAAAACCACGGAAAGGACGACCGCCGCGCTATAAATTAAAACGAGCGTCTGGACTGGCGTCAATTTCCGGAAAAACAGCTGTAAATTTCGCTTCATGAACTTATCTTGCATCTCGCCCCTCCTCTCCATCAAAAACAAGATGACTCTTACGAGTCACCTTCTGATTGTTGTAGACGTTCAAGGGCAAGATCATAGCCGCCTGACCCGTAATTCAAGCAACGCTTGACGCGAGAAATCGTGGCCGTCGAAGCACCTGTCGCTTCTTCAATTTTATGATACGTGCTGCCTTCACGAATTTGGCGTGCCACTTCTAACCGTTGGGACAACGCCTGCACTTCGTTGACGGTCGCTAAATCTTCGAATAGTTGATAACAGTCTTCGAGTGTGTCGAGCTTCAAAATCGCTTCAAAAAGCTGATCGAGCTCTCGTCCTCGTAATTTATCGAGTTGCATCCGCAAGCATCCTCTCTCATCGTACTTCTTTATCATTCTAAAGCACGACCGGCTCGGACTCAACTGTTCATCGTAAAATCGCCGGAAATAGTATTTGTTTTTTCATAACTTCGTATATACCGAGCGGTGTCGCCCGGACGTATGGCAAGTGGGTCGACGCCAGGAACAGCAACGTATAGATCGGATCCTCGAAGTGATAGCCTCGGGCGATCAGCTCGGCACGCAACCGTTGTTCTTGGACAATCAATTGCTCGAGCGGCTCTGTCGAAGTCATCCCACAAAGCGGTAACGGGATCTCCGCGATGATTTCCCCCCGGTCGACGAGGACGATTCCGCCGCCGAGCTCTTTCATCCGTTCGAACGCCATCAACATATCTTGTTTACACTTACCGAGAATCAAGTAGTCGCCGCTGATCGAATACGAGCTGACAAGACCGCCAAAATCGTTAGCGAACCCTTTCAGTACCGTATTGAGCCGCCATTTCCCTTCTTTATCTAACAGCATCAAGAACGATTCGTCGCAGTCGCGCGGCAGTTCGTCTTGACCGGTGTCGTGTGTGATTTTAAACAGCTTCATGATGACCGAGTTGACCATATCGAGTCCGACCGGCATGCTGAACGATAAATCGTTTGGCGTCAAGTCGATCGTGACGTCGGTCGCCGGCATGAGCGCGAGCGCCGCCTCAATGAGTTCGTTCGGGAAGAGCGAGGCCCCGTCCCGGTAGATCCATTGGCCTTTAGCGATGACGGCCGACGGACGCGGCTCATCGATCGCATCGAGGATGTTCAGGTGGGCGATCCGTCCCGGTGAAATCGAGCCGAGGACGTGATCGAGTCCGAAATGCCGCGCCACGTTGAGCGACACGATCCGATACGCCTCGATGGCAGGCAGACCCGCTTCAATCATAATCTTCACGAGCGCATCTTGCAGACCGTCTTGATAAAACCCAGGGGTCGAACCATCCGTCGTCACCATCAAATGGTCGTACGCTTCGAGACCTGCGTCCAACAATCCGCGGATCATGCCCGGCAAATCAGGACGGATCGACGAATGGCGGAGTGTCGTCGTATAGCCGTGTTCGAGTCGGCATAACGCTTCGTTCGCCGTCATCGCCTCATGGTCGCTGTGAACACCCATCAACGCCATCTTCGTCAACGTCTTCGCGGACGCGCCTGGGAAATGTCCTTCGACCGGGAGACCGCACGTCTCCGCGTCGAGCATCCATTGGAGCATCTCATCGTCACCTTTTAACGTACGCGGCCAAGCCGTCAATTCTCCGGCCATGACGACGTCAGGATGATTGAACCAAGCGTGGACGCGCTCCGAGTCGACGAGGACGCTGTCGCGGTCGAGCTCGGTTTGCGTGTCGAGCCGAGCCCACCAATACGTACTCGTCGGGAGCTGTTGAATCGCCTCGAGTTGCGCAAACGCTTGCTCCATGTCTTGTAAAAAAAGAAGCATGTTATCGTTCACGAGCGTCGTCGTACCCCGCTCGCCTGCATACTTCGACAGCGTCGCCGGATTATAAAGTTGGAACGGATGCGCGTGAGGCTCGATGTAACCTGGTACGACATATTTCCCGGTCATGTCGACTGTCTCGACGGCCGCCTCCGGCACGTCTGGTCCGACGTAAACGATGCGGTCGTTTTCAATCCATATGTTAGCCTGTTTCCACTGTTTCACGTATACATTTAAGTATGTGGCGTTTGTCAATACGAGCGAAGGTGGTCGCAATTGATCCACGACTTCAAGTTGTGAGCGAATCATCGCTTTTGACCACGGTGCCCGCGCCGATCGTTTTAAAGGCATCGAACCCAGTCCTCCCTTAATCGCTTCAATAGTATCAAAAAATAATATTGTAAGCGTTTTCTTTCATTTGTTTCAAGTTTACCTTTTCTATGAAACACCTGCAAGCTATGTTGCCAATTGTAACGGAATTCACACGAAATTCACATAAATAAAGACGCCTCTTCGCAGAGGCGCCTTCACCATTCGTACATCATTGCCGTTTTCTTCAAATAATGCTCCAGTTGCGCGAGCGGAACCGGCTTGCTGTAATGGTAACCTTGAATCAATGAACCGCTATGTTCGAGCACGAACGCGAGCTGTTCCGGACGTTCGATTCCTTCGGTGACGATTTCGAGTCCTAGGGCATGAAACGTCTGATAAAGTCCTTCAAGGAGGGCCCGGTCGAACGTGTTCTCGGGAATCCCTTTGACGAAGTTTTGATCGATTTTGATGATGTCGAGTTGCAGCGATTGCAAAAATGACAGCGACGATGTGCCGACACCGAAGTCGTCGAGTGAGATCTTGACGCCGAGTGCTTTGAGCGAACGGATGAACTGTTGCAGCTCGTATATGTTGCCTCCGACCTCAGTCTCGGTAATTTCGATGTGGAGTAACGAAGGTTCAAACCCCGACTCAAACAAAACGCTTTCCAACTCCTCAAGAAAAGACCCGTCCGCAATTTGCCGTTTCGACACGTTGACCGATAGGAACAAGTTGTGCCGTTCCGTATGTTCTTGGATTTCTTGGACCGCCTGGCGAAGCACCCAACGTCCAACGTCCGAGATGAGACCTAACTGTTCAGCCACAGGGATAAACACGCCCGGTGAGATTGGACCTTTGCTCGGATGATTCCAGCGGATGAGCGCCTCGACCCCACAAACAGCGAACGGGCGTGGCGAGACAATTGGTTGATAATGAAGTTCAAACTCACCATGTTTGAGAGCGTGCCTTAAATCGCGTTCCATCACAAGCGTCTGAAGATAGTGGCTTCCGTCTTCAATTTCCTGGTAAGAGAGGATTTTATTCTTACCTGAAAGCTTAACTTCATGCAAAACAGCATCTAGACGTCCCATCATCGTTTCGTACGTATAATTTTCCGTGGGGCTCAGCTCGTCCATTCCAATACTGGCCGTCAGTCCAGTCATCCCTTGCTTTCGTCCCCACTCTGTCAAATCTTTCACGAGCTGGTTCGCCACTAAACGCATTTCTTCAATGGTCCAATGGGGATGAATGAACATGAATTCGTCCGCCCCTATTCTCGCGGCAAATCCATCTTCTTTGTAAAAACTCAAACGGGAAGCTAGAAAGGTTAACATCGCATCTCCCGTTCTCTGTCCAAATTGATCGTTGAAGCGGCGGAAATTATCTATATCGATTCCTAGTACGGCTACCACTTTGGATTTCCCAAGCATATGTCCAAACATATCCTCTACCGCAAGCCGGTTCGGCAGTCTAGTTAACGAGTCTCGGAAAGCGCGGTTTAATGATTCTGTCCTCATCTGATCAAGCGAGTCTAATACGTTATTGATACTAACTGCCATTTCCTCGATTTCATCCCGATTTTTCCTATTCAATCGAATACGTAAACGACTGTTTCGTTCGAACTTGATGTTTTTTAACTCATCTACTATTTTTAGCAGTCGTTGTGTGACGAAGCGATTGATTGTCCAAAACAAGGTAAGGAGTAATCCTAATCCAAGGATGAATAAACCTAACATACCGGTTTGAAGCATTGATATTGTATTTAAATAGTTTGTCCGCTTGATTGAGAAGTTTACTTCCCAATTCGCGTCTTGATAGACGGATTGAAGCGGCATTGAGACTCGAACAAATTGTTCATTTTTCTCGATTGTCAATTTATTATGAGAGAACGGACTAATCGTAATTGGGACTTTCGCTTGTGCACTGACAGTAGAAATAAAATCAGGACCAATTTTTTGAATAACAATTAATGTCCCTTTTGCAGGTCCGGACCTGTCACTTTTCAAAATGGGATGACTCATAAAGATAACCGGGCCATAATCTGTTCCATACACCGCATTTTGCTTGATCCCGGACACGTTGACAAAACGAGAAATCTCTTTTGTGAAATTATTTCGTTCTAATGGACTTTCTAATTCATAAAAACGACTAAACTCAGAATGAATCAGTTCTCGATCTTCATTTAAAAAGACCATCGCGCTAACGTCTAGATTCTCTAATGTGTCAGGACTCATGTTGTTTTGAATGAACGACTTGTTTTGACCTTGCACGAAGTCATAAGAATCATTCCAGATTGCCCAATCAATCATCGTACTCTCGAGCACCATTCGACGATTGGCAAACACTTCGGAAACGCTGTCGATTTGATTGCGAGTCATCACCTGATCTTGCTCAATACTTTTTTCGATAAAGTAGGGCTTTATGATAAAAGAGATGACCCCTATAAACACTGCGATGTTTATCGCTAACGCAATAAACAACTTCGTTTGGACACGCAGACCGACCACCTTCTTCCTTCAATCTACTTCACCATTGTAGAGCAGGAAGCCGGTATTCCCTTTTTTTCGCATGAAAAAAAGGATGGGTTGACCCATCCTTTAAAAAATCCGCGCAAGCGCCCGTCCGCCGATGTCTCGACGATAGAACGTGTGCGGTAATGTTAACTGTTCGAGCGCGGCGTAAACCGCCGTCTTCGCTTCAAGCAAGGTCGGTTTCGTCGACGTGATGACGAACAGTCGCCCACCGTTCCCGATGATGTGACTACCGTCACGCGTCGTCCCCGCATGAAACACGAGCACGTCTTTCGGTAAGCGCTCAAAATCTGAGAGCACTTGCCCTGTCGTCGCTCGTTCCGGATAACCGGCGGCCGCGACGACGATACCAATCGTATACCCGTCAAGCCATTCAATCGCATACGGTCGTTTAGCGACGACCGCCTCGATGACGTCAAGGAGCGGCGACGCCAAGTTCGGGAGGATGACTTCCGTTTCAGGGTCACCGAACCGGGCGTTGAACTCGATCACTTTCGGTCCGTCTTCCGTCAGAATCAGACCCGCATATAAAAATCCTTCGAACGGCGTCCCCCGCTCCACCATCGCCCGCGCGAGCGGGACGAGCACACGTTCCACCGACTCACTATAAACGGCTTCTTCTAAATGCGGCATCGGGCTATACGCGCCCATCCCGCCCGTGTTCGGTCCTTTGTCCCCGTCGAACGCGCGCTTATGGTCTTGCGACGTGATCATCGGGATGACGTGTTCACCGGAGACGAACGCCATGAGTGAAAACTCTTCTCCGTCTAAAAATTCTTCGATGACGACGCGTGACTGGTCACCGAACTTGTCGGTCGTGAAGATGTCGCGAATCGCCGCACGTGACTCATCGAGCGAGAAGGCGACCGTGACTCCTTTTCCAGCTGCAAGACCGTCCGCTTTGACGACGAGCGGTGCCCCGATTGACTCAATATAAGCGAGCGCCGCTTCCGCTTCCGTGAACGTCTCATAAGCTGCTGTCGGGATGTTCGCTTCACGCATGATTTCTTTCGCGAACGCTTTGCTGCCTTCTAGCAACGCCGCTGCTTTCGTCGGTCCAAAGATGCGTCGTCCGCTCGCGTTGAACGCATCGACGACACCCGCCATGAGCGCTGACTCAGGCCCGACGATCGTCCAATCGATGTCTTCGGTCTCTGCGAAGCGGACGAGTGCGGTGACGTCCGTCTCTTCAATCGGCACACACGTCACACCGTCCATGTTCAAGTTACCCGGGGCGACGAATACGTCATGCCCGTCTTGTCTCAACTTCCACGCGAGCGCGTGTTCACGGCCGCCGCGGCCAATGACGAGTACGTTCATCCTCTTGCTCCTCTCAATGTTTGAAATGTCGGACTGAAGTGAACACCATCGTAATGCCGTGACGGTTCGCCGCTTCAATCGACTCGTCGTCCCGAATCGAACCACCTGGCTGGATGATGGCCGTAATGCCGGCTGCAGCTGCAGCTTCGACCGTATCGCCCATCGGGAAGAACGCGTCGCTGCCAAGCGCGGCACCGACTGCACGGTCCCCTGCCTGTTCGAAAGCGATTTTCGCCGCACCGACTCGGTTCATCTGTCCGGCACCGATGCCGATCGTCGTCTCGTCTTTCGCCACGACGATTGCGTTTGATTTCACGTGTTTGACGACACGCCACGCGAGCTTCAAGTCTTCCCATTCGGCCGCCGTCGGGCGACGGTCGGTCACGATTTGGCACGAAGCATCGTCGAGTATCATGTCGTCGCCGTCTTGGACGAGGAGACCGCCCGCGACTGCCGTCAGACGCATGCCTGTCATCTGCCCCATCTCAAGCGTCAATAGACGTAAATTCTTTTTCTCTTTCAATCGGTCAAGTCCTGCCTCACTAAAGGATGGGGCAATGACGATCTCTAAGAAGATGTTGCGGAGCGCTTCTGCCGTCTCGAGGTCGACTTCACGATTGAGGGCGACGATACCGCCGAAAATCGAGATCGGGTCGGCCGCATGGGCGCGAGCGAACGCTTGGCTGATCGTCCGACCGACAGCGACGCCGCATGGATTCATATGTTTGACGACGACCGCTGCCGGTTCCGTCAACTCGCTGAGCGCCTCGAGCGCCGCGTTCGTATCTTGGATGTTGTTGTACGAGAGTTCTTTGCCGTGGAGTTGCACCGCGTTGGCGAGCGTCATGCCGTCATAGAGCGGAGTCTTATAGAACGCCGCCTGTTGGTGCGGGTTCTCCCCGTAACGAAGGTCTTGGACTTTTTCGTACGTGACCGTCAGCTGTTCTGGGAACGTTTCGCCGATTTGCTGACCTAAATAGTCGGCAATCAAGGCGTCGTACGCCGCCGTATGACGGAACGCCCTCAAAGCGAGTCGTTGCCGCGTCTCAAACGACGTACCGCCATTCTGAATCTCTGCGGCAACGTTGCCGTAGTCGGCCGGGTCGACGACGACCGTCACGCTGGCATGGTTTTTCGCGGCTGAACGGAGCATGCTCGGGCCACCGATATCGATGTTTTCAATCGCCTCTTCATACGTCGCGTTCTCTTTTGCGATCGTCTCTTTGAACGGATACAAGTTGACGACGACGTAGTCGATCGGCTCAATGTGGTGATGTTTCATCTGTTCGACGTGTGAATCTAAATCACGGCGTCCGAGCAGACCGCCATGGACGAGCGGATGCAGCGTCTTGACACGTCCGTCGAGCATCTCGGGGAACGATGTCACTTCCGAAATATTTTTCACGGGCAGTCCGGCCGCGACGAGTGCCGCTTCCGTCCCGCCTGTCGAGATGAGTTCGATGCCCGCTTCGTGCAAGACGCGCGCGAGTTCGACGATACCTGTTTTATCTGACACACTCAGTAATGCTCTCACTTGAAAACCTCCTGTTGGTTCAACACTTGTTGTAATACGCGTGGATAGAGTTGGTGTTCGATCGCTTGAATCCGGTGGGCCGCCTCGATACGGTCACATCCCGCGATGTCGACTTCTTCTTGCGCGATGATTGGACCCGTGTCCATCCCGGCGTCGACGTAATGGACGGTGACACCGCTCGTCGACACGTTCGCGGCAAGCGCTTGACCGATTGCATCTTTTCCTGGGAAGGCCGGCAAGAGCGACGGATGGATATTGATGATCCGACCTGGATACGCCGCGAGCAGCACATCCCCGATTAAACGCATATAACCCGCCAAGACGATATAGTCGACGTGTAGCGCTTCTAACAGAACGAGCAGCTCCCACTCAAACTCTGACTTCGACGCATACGCCTTCGGCTCGAACGAGAACGTCTGGATATGATGACGGTCTGCCCGCTCGAGCACTTTCGCCTCAGGCTTATCCGTGACGAGGAGCATACACTGTCCGCTCAGCTCGCCACGCTCAATCGCTTCCCAAATCGCTTCGGCGTTGCTCCCAGAGCCAGAGGCGAAGATAGCGAACCGCTTCACTGGTCGACCCCCATAATCCGGACGCCTGGTTTCGCTTCGACTTTGCCGATTCGATGCGACGTCTCCCCGATTCGTTCGAGCGCGGCTTGTACCGTGTCGACGTCTTCGGGACGTACCGTGATCATGAAGCCGATGCCCATATTGAACACGTTGAACATCTCTTGCTTCGACACATGGCCGACTTGTTCGAGCCAGTCGAATACCGGCAGGCTCGGCCAGCTTGATGCATCAAACGTGACACCAAGACCTTCAGGCAGCATGCGCGGCACGTTCTCATAGAAACCGCCGCCAGTGATGTGGGCCATCCCTTGGACGAGTCCGGTCGAAATGGCCGCTTTCGCCGCTTCCGAATAGATGCGGGTCGGTAGCAATAAGGCGTTCCCGAGCGTCGTATCGAGCATCGCGATTTCATCCGTGTACTCGAGCCCTTGCGTCTCGACGATGTGACGGACGAGCGAGAAACCGTTCGAATGGACACCTGACGAAGCTAACCCTAGAACGATGTCCCCCGCTTCGATCGTCCGTCCGTCGATGAGTAACTCTTCCTCGACGACACCGACGGCAAACCCGGCGATATCGTACTCCCCGTCCGGATACATGCCCGGCATCTCGGCCGTCTCGCCGCCGACGAGAGCACACCCTGCTTGGACGCAGCCTTCGGCCACACCCGCGACGATGCGTTCGAGCTTCGCCGGTTCCGCTTTTCCAGTCGCGATATAGTCTAAGAAGTAGAGCGGTTCGGCTCCGTGGACGAGACAGTCGTTGACGCACATCGCCACGCAATCGATTCCAATCGTATCATGTTGGTCGAGCGCGAACGCGAGTTTTAGCTTCGTGCCGACCCCGTCCGTCCCGCTCACGAGGATTGGATGTTTCAATTGCATCGAGCCGAGATCGATCATCGCCCCGAAACTGCCAAGTCCGGTCATCACTTCTGGACGCATCGTCCGTGCGACGTGACGCTTCATGCGTGACACCGCTTCATAACCTGCCTCTAAATTCACACCCGCTTGTTCATATCTTAAACTCATCGTCAGTCCCCCTCAAGCTTTTGTCTCTGTCACAAGTTCCGCCAGTTCAGTTGGATAAAGTCCGGTGAAGCAAGCGGCACACTGCCCGCGCAAGTTTCCTTCGAACGGTCGGCCGATCGCTTCGACCGTACCGTCTAATGTGAGGAACGCTAATGAGTCGGCCCCGATCTCTTGTTTAATCTCTTCGATCGATTTGATGGCCGCGATCAACTCGTCCTTTGATGATGTATCGATACCGTAATAGCACGGATGTTTGATCGGTGGTGACGTGATGCGCACATGTACCTCGGTTGCCCCGGCTTCCCGCAGCAACTTGACGATGCGGCGGCTCGTCGTGCCCCGGACGATCGAATCATCGACCATGATGACACGCTTGCCGTTGACAACCCCACGAAGCGCCGACAGCTTCATCTTGACGCCGCGCTCACGCAATTCTTGTGACGGCTGGATGAACGTCCGCCCGACGTAACGGTTTTTAATGAGACCCATCTCGTACGGGATCCCGCTCGCCTCGGCGTACCCGATGGCTGCCGAGATGCTCGAGTCCGGGACACCGGTCACGACATCCGCCTCGACCGGTGCCTCGTTGAACATCTTTTTCCCCATCGCCTTACGGGCCGTATGCACGTTAATCCCGTCGATGATCGAGTCTGGCCGCGAGAAGTAGATGTATTCCATTGAACACATCGCCCGGACCGCTGCTTCACTGTAACGTTCTGAGACAATCCCGTCTTTCGTGATCATCAACAGTTCGCCCGGTTCGACGTCACGTACGTACGTCGCCCCCACGACGTCGAACGCGCACGTCTCTGAAGCGAACACGAACGCCCCGTCTTCAGTCTTTCCAAGCGAGAGGGGACGCAAACCATGGACATCGACGCCGACGTAGAGCGCGTCTTCCGTCAAGAAAAGAAACGCGAACGCGCCGACGAGACGCGCCAAGCTGTCCGAGATCCGCTCTTTCAACGAGTTGCCGCGGCTCCGTTTGATCAAGTGGGCGACGACTTCCGTGTCAGACGTCGTCTGAAAGATCGCCCCTTCCGCCTCGAGCATATGCTTCAACTCGTTGGCGTTGACGAGGTTGCCGTTATGCGCCATCGCAAGGTCCCCGGTGAGCGATTTGAAATGGAGCGGTTGGACGTTCTCAAGCGTGTTGCCGCCCGCGGTCGAATAACGGACGTGACCGATGGCGTGATGTCCCGTGAGGGCATCGAGCGACGCCTCATCGAACACTTCGGCGACGAGACCGAGCCCGCGTTTCGCGTGCAGGCGTTCGCCGTCAGCCGTGACGATGCCCGTCCCTTCCTGACCTCGGTGTTGCAGGCTGTGCAGTCCGTAGTAGGCGAGGTGTGACGCTTCGTGGTGATTGAACACCCCGAACACCCCACACTCCTCGTTCATGCCTCGGATGTCATATAACATGGAATAGCTCCTTCCCATACACGTTCAAGTTCAGTGACGTCCATTTCAATTAACCGATCGCTCGAGCGGACCGTCAGTTGCGCCGCTTCGGTCACTTGACCGATTCGTGTGGCGTTCGTCAATTTGGCGAACGTGTCCGCGTGAATTGGCGCGACCGTGACGAGGAAGCGCGACTGTGACTCGCTGAACAGTGTCGTCACGAGATCCGTGTCGACGCTGACGTCTGCACCGAGCCCCGTTCCGAACACGAGCTCAGGAAGTGCCGCTGCTAAGCCACCTTCTGACACGTCGTGAGCTGCCGTGACGAGTCCTTGACGAATTGCCGTGAGCAGAGATTGCTGGTGACGGCTCTCGATCTCGAGGTCGAGCGTCGGTGCTTGTCCGCTCACTTTTCCGTCTTGTAACATTTGTAGCGCACTGCCGCCAAATTCAGGCTTCGTATCGCCGAGAAGGAAGATGACATCTCCCGCTGTCTTGGCGTGTGACGTCGTGATATGTTCCGGCTTCGTGATCAAACCGACCATGCCGACGACCGGTGTCGGGTAGATCGCCGTCCCGTTCGACTCGTTATAAAGCGAGACGTTCCCGCCGATGACCGGTGTGTCGAGTGCTAAACACGCCTCGGCCATACCTTCGACGGCTTGGTCGAGCTGCCAGAACCCTTCCGGTTTGTCCGGACTCCCAAAGTTCAAGCAATCGGTGAGCGCGAGTGGTTCGGCACCGCTCGCGATGATGTTGCGCGCCGCTTCAGCGACTGCGATGGCACCGCCGACGCGCGGATCGAGGTAGACATATTTCGCGTTACAGTCGGTCGTCATCGCGAGCGACTTGTCCGTGTCACGGATCCGGATGACGGCCGCGTCGCTGCCTGGTGCAACGACGGTCGACGTTTGGACCATATGGTCGTATTGCTCGTACACCCAGCGTTTCGAAGCAATCGTCGGCATCGCGAGCACGTCTTTCCACGTCGCGAGCACGTCTGTGACTACCGGTTGAACTGGTGTCATCGCTTGGAACGCCTCGTAGTATGCTGGAACTTTTGACGGTTTATGGTAGACTGGCGCATCTTCCGCGAGCGCGTCGACCGGCACTTCAGCGGCTACTTCGCCGTGATGGACGAGACGGAGCACTTTCTGCTCGATGACTTCGCCGATCTTGATCGCATGAAGTCCCCACTTCGTTACGATCGCTTCGATCTCGTCTTCGTGTCCTGCCTTGACGACGAGGAGCATCCGTTCTTGTGACTCGGACAACATCATCTCGTAAGGCGTCATATCCGTCTCACGTTGTGGGACGAGGTCGAGGTTCATCTCGATACCCATGCCCGCTTTCGATGCCATCTCAGCCGAAGACGACGTCAGACCGGCCGCACCCATGTCTTGAATGCCGACGAGGGCCGGATGTTTGATGACTTCAAGACACGCCTCAATCAACAACTTCTCCATGAACGGGTCGCCGACTTGGACGGCCGGACGTTTCTCATCGGCGTCTTCGCCGAGCTCTTCAGAGGCGAACGTGGCACCGTGAATGCCGTCGCGTCCCGTTGTCGCCCCGACGTACATGACCGAGTTGCCGACTCCTTCGGCAATCCCTTTTTGAATGTCTTCGTGGCGGATGAGACCGACACACATCGCGTTGACGAGCGGGTTGCCGGCGTAGGCCGGATCGAACGCGACTTCTCCGCCGACCGTCGGGATGCCGACACAGTTGCCGTAGCCAGCGATGCCGGAGACGACGTGGCCGAAGAGATGTTTCACACGTGATTCGTTCAAATCTCCGAAGCGGAGCGAGTTGAGGAGTGCGACCGGACGTGCGCCCATCGAGAAGATGTCGCGGATAATCCCGCCGACACCTGTCGCCGCACCTTGATACGGCTCGATGGCCGACGGGTGGTTATGGCTCTCGATTTTGAAGGCGACCGCCTGACCATCGCCGATATCGACGATTCCAGCCCCTTCACCGGGTCCTTGAAGGACGTGTTTTCCGGTCGTTGGGAATTTACGGAGCACTGGCTTCGAGTTTTTGTACGAACAGTGTTCAGACCACATGACCGAAAATAAACCGATCTCGGTGTAGTTCGGGTCACGGCCTAAGAGCGAGACGACGAGTGCGTATTCGTCGTCAGTGAGCCCCATTGTGGCATACAGTCTTTGTTCACGGATGTGCGTCGCTGTCGGTTCAGTTGTAAGTAACATGTCGTGTCCCCCATTTTACAATCGAAGTGAATAACCGTTTGCCGTCTTCTCCGCCGAGCATCGCCTCGACCGCTCGTTCCGGGTGCGGCATCATGCCGAGCACGTTTCCTTGCGCGTTTGTGATGCCCGCGATGTTCGCGACCGATCCGTTCGGGTTGTCTGTGTAGGTGAAAGCGATCTGGCCATTCGTTCGCAATGTCTCAAGTGTTGCTTCGTCACAGTAGTAGTTGCCTTCTCCATGTGCAATCGGGACGCGAATCGTCTCGCCCACCGCATAATCGCTCGTAAACATCGTCTCGTTCGTCTCGACTTTCAGTTCGACCGTCTTGCACATGAACTTCAAATCACGGTTGCGCATCAATACGCCGGGTAGAAGTCCTGCCTCGACGAGCACTTGGAACCCGTTGCAGACGCCGAGTACCGGACGTCCCTCTTCAGCGAACCGCTTCACCTCACTCATAATCGGTGAGAACTGGGCGATCGCGCCGCAACGCAAGTAGTCCCCGTATGAGAACCCGCCTGGTAACAGCACACCATCAAAACCGACAAGTGACGTCTCCGTGTGGAATACATATTCCGCTTCCTCCCCGAGCACGTCTTTGACCGCATGATACATGTCGAGGTCACAGTTTGATCCCGGGAAGACGATGACTGCGAACCTCATGCGAGTACCCCCATCTCGATCCGATAGTTCTCGATGACAGTGTTGACGAGTAATTTCTCGCACATGTCACGCACCATCGCCTCGGTCGTCTCGTCTGCGACTTGAAGTTCGATGACTTTACCGATTCGTACCGATTCGACGCCTGTGAAGCCGAGATGCTCGAGTCCGCCTTTGACGGCGACGCCTTGTGGGTCAAGTACACTTTCACGTAATGTCACGTACACATTCACTTTTTTCATTGGTCAGTTCCCCCTATGCGTGTTAACAATTGGCCGTACGTCTCTGTCAGTGATCCGATGTCTCTGCGGAACACGTCTTTGTCGAGCTTTTGTTTCGTCTCTTTATCCCACAGGCGACACGTGTCGGGCGAAATCTCATCGGCGAGGATGATCGTGTCATCGAGTTTACCGAACTCAAGTTTAAAGTCGATCAAATCGATACCGCGTTTGTCGAAGAAGTCGAGCAAGACATCGTTCACCCACAACCCGAGTTGTCGCAATGTTTCGACTTCTTTGTGTGTGGCGACTTGCAGTAAGCGGATATGGTCCTCTGTTAAAAGCGGATCTCCGAGTGCGTCATCTTTATAGTAGAACTCGACGATCGGCGACAACAGCGGCGTCCCTTCTTCCCAGCCGAGCCGTTTAGCGAGACTCCCTGCGGCGACGTTGCGTACGACGACTTCAAGCGGGATGATGTCGACGCGGCGTACGAGCTGCTCGCGGTCTGACAGTTTCTTGATGAAGTGGGTCGGAATCTTGTTGTCGTGCATGAGCTCGAACAAACGCGTCGTGATGGCGTTGTTCAACACACCTTTCCCTGCGATCGATTGTTTTTTCTCTCCGTTGAATGCCGTCGCGTCATCTTTATAGTAGACACGGAGCACACCTTGTTCTTCTGTCTCGTATAACGCTTTCGCCTTACCTTCGTAGATTGCTTCCATCTGTATCGTCCCCCTTTAAAGTGAGAGGGGCATAGCGCCCCTCAACGATCACAAACCACAGCGTTCAAAGATTGTATCGACACGACGTACGTGATGGCTCGGGTCGAACAAGTCATCGAGCTCGTCACTCGTGAAGAGTGCGCCCATCTCGGCATCTTGCTCGATCAACGTCCGGAACATTGTCTCTTCTTCCCACGCTTGCATCGCTTTCGGTTGGACCGCGTCATAAGCGGCTTCACGTGACCAGCCTTTCTCGATCAAGGCGAGCAGGATGCGTTGTGAGAAGATGATCCCGAACGTCCGGTCCATGTTGCGGCGCATGTTGTCCGGGAACACCGTCAAGTTCTTCACGATGTTGCCGAAGCGGTTGAGCATGTAGTTCAGAAGGCCGGTCGCATCCGGGAGGATGATCCGTTCTGCTGACGAGTGCGAGATATCGCGTTCGTGCCAAAGCGGGACGTTCTCATATGCCGTCACCATATGACCGCGAATCACGCGGGCGAGTCCCGTCATGTTCTCCGAACCGATCGGGTTACGTTTATGCGGCATCGCCGACGAACCTTTTTGGCCTTTGGCGAAAAACTCTTCGACCTCACGTGTCTCTGTCTTTTGAAGGCCGCGGATCTCGGTCGCCATTTTCTCGATGGATGTGGCGATCAAAGCAAGCGTCGACATGTACTCGGCGTGGCGGTCACGCTGTAACGTCTGTGTCGAGATCGGGGCTGCTTGAATCCCTAACTTGTCACACACGTACGACTCGATGAACGGGTCGATGTTAGCGAACGTCCCGACGGCGCCGCTCATTTTTCCAAACTCGATCGTCTCGCGTGCGGCCATGAACCGTTTCTTGTTTCGCTTCATCTCTTCGTACCAGAGTGCGAGTTTCAAACCGAACGTCGTCGGTTCTGCGTGGACTCCGTGTGTACGACCCATCATGATGTCATATTTATGGGCTTTCGCTTTCTCGGCGAGGATGTCGATGAAGCGATCGATATCGGCTTCAAGGATGTCATTCGCTTGTTTGATCAAGTACGATAGCGCCGTATCGACGACATCGGTCGACGTGAGACCGTAATGGACCCATTTCTTCTCGTCTCCGAGCGTCTCTGAGACGGCCCGTGTGAAGGCGATGACGTCATGGCGCGTCTCCTGCTCGATCTCAAGAATACGCTCGACATCGAATGATGCCTTGTCCCATAATACGTTGACGTCCTCTTTCGGGATGACGCCTAGTTCGCTCCACGCCTCGCAAGCGTAAAGCTCTACTTTGAGCCATGCATCAAACTTGTTCTGATCTGTCCAAATCGCCGCCATCTCGGGACGGGTGTAACGTGAAATCATAAAACGGTCTCCTTCCAAATTGCCAGTTGTTCGATGGTGTGAAGCGCGTCCTCGACGGTACTGCCGAGCACGTTCAAGTGCCCCATTTTCCGTCCGGGTTTCGCTTCTTCTTTTCCATACAGATGTAGTTTAACATTCGATGGTAACGTTTGTGGGTTCACTTTATCCATATGTTCGCCGAGCAGATTGACCATGACGACCGGTGTGTACTGTGTCGTCCGTCCGAGTGACATGCCCGTAATCGCGCGGATGTGTTGTTCGAACTGTGACGTCTCGCAGGCGTCAATCGTATAATGCCCTGAATTGTGGGGGCGTGGGGCCAGTTCATTCACATATAGTGAACCGTCCTCCATCACGAACAGCTCGACGGCGAGCGTGCCGATCAATCCGACATGGTCAGCGAGCTGAAGTGCTAAATGGCGCGCATCTTCTAGAATGCCGGTGTCGAGCCGGGCCGGAACGATCGATAAATGTAAGATGTTATTTTGATGGATGTTTTCACTGATTGGGAATGTTGTCGTCTCATGTGCGCCTCTCGTCACGATGACCGAGATTTCTTTTCGGAATGGCAACCACGCCTCGGCGACATATTCATCTTCATTGAACTGTTCTGTGAACGCGCGTACGTCCTGTGATGTCCGGAGCACGGTTTGCCCTTTCCCGTCATAACCGAAGCGGCATGTTTTGATGACCAATGGGAGTCCTAGCAAATCTTCGGCCCGATGAACGTCACGTACCGATCGGACCGGCATGTACGGTGCAACACGCAAGCCGGACGCTTCGATCATCTGTTTTTCGAACAGACGATGCTGCGTCGCTGTTAACACGTCCATCCCTTGCGGGCATTTGTCGGCGATCGCCTCTATCATCGCCGAGTCGATATTTTCAAACTCGTACGTGACGATGTCTGAACGGGCTGCTAGTTCTTTTGCCGCTGAGATGTCGTCGAACCCGGCGACGATGCTCGGTGCGACTTGGGCTGCCGGAGCCGTCGGGTTCGGGTCGAGACTGAGCGTCTCGTAACCCATTGCGCTCGCACTGAGTGACATCATCCGGCCTAACTGTCCTCCGCCTAATATCCCGATTCTCATTAGACGAGCTCCTCCGTTCCGCGCAGTGCCATGTCTCGTTTTTGTTGACGATATGTTTCTAGACGATCGATGACTTCAGGGAATTGAAGACTGAGAATTTGAGCGGCAAACAGTCCGGCGTTTGTCGCTCCGGCTTTTCCGATGGCGACCGTTGCGACAGGAACACCTGCTGGCATTTGAACGATTGACAGTAACGAATCAAGTCCGTTCAGTGCTTTCGATTGAATCGGGACTCCGATGACCGGAAGCGTCGTCTTCGCTGCTACCATACCCGGAAGGTGGGCCGCCCCGCCTGCACCGGCGATGATGACATGTATCCCTCGTTCCCGAGCCGCTTCGGCGTATTGGAACATCAAGTCCGGCGTTCGATGCGCGGAGACGACTTGCTTTTCGTATGGAATATTTAATTCTTCTAGCGCGTCGCACGCATGCTTCATCGTCTTCCAGTCAGAAGAACTTCCCATGATCACACCTACTGTTGCCTTCACATCAACGTCCCCCTTAAATAAAGAAATCCCTAAACTGATTAAACAGTTTAGGGTATAGGCCATGACAAAAAAATGTCGGCTATACCCCATAGTCTGATCAGAATCGGTGATCAGGTAGAAACTTGCAAGCCATTTCCTTGCGATTATATGGAGCAATATTTGATTTTCTTAACTCACAAGCCTATCGTACCTTGTTCTTTGAAAACATGTCAACAAACAGCGAACAATTTAATTGTCTGAATATTTATCGTTCGTCTTTACGCTGTTTTTACAAAAACAAAAAAACCGCCACGCATTCGTGACGGTTTGGCATTATGGTTTGAGAGCAACGCACTCAAATAAGATTGATTGATGAGAATGAACAGGTTCGTCTTTGGTTCCCGTTTTTTCAAAGACAGGCTTTTCAATCCTTCGTACCGGGCGATACCCCATTTGAGCGATTCGGTCTAAACACTCACCGACTGTCTCGTTTGGCTCGACGTATACTTTGATTTTCTTGGCCATCTGTTATTCCTCTCCTTCATTTGAGTCACGATACAAAATACAAAAAAGCGGCGGCCCTTGAGCGAATGCTCCAGAACCACCGTTTGCCTGGCGACGTCCTATCCTCACAGGGGGAGACCCCCAACTACTTTCGGCGCTGAAGCGCTTAACTTCCGTGTTCGGCATGGGAACGGGTGTGGCCGCTTCGCTATCGCCACCAGACAAGGGAATTGTTCCCTGAAAACTGAAGACTCATCAAGTTCAAACCGTTTCTAGATCAAAGCCTCGACCGATTAGTATCATTCAGCTCCACACGTCGCCGTGCTTCCACCCATGACCTATCTACCTCATCGTCTCTGAGGGGTCTTTCTTGATTGCTCAAAGGGAAATCTCATCTCGGAGGGGGCTTCATGCTTAGATGCTTTCAGCACTTATCCCGTCCGCACGTAGCTACCCAGCGATGCTCCTGGCGGAACAACTGGTACACCAGCGGTGCGTCCATCCCGGTCCTCTCGTACTAAGGACAGCTCTCCTCAAATTTCCTGCGCCCACGACGGATAGGGACCGAACTGTCTCACGACGTTCTGAACCCAGCTCGCGTACCGCTTTAATGGGCGAACAGCCCAACCCTTGGGACCTACTCCAGCCCCAGGATGCGATGAGCCGACATCGAGGTGCCAAACCTCCCCGTCGATGTGGACTCTTGGGGGAGATCAGCCTGTTATCCCCAGGGTAGCTTTTATCCGTTGAGCGATGGCCCTTCCATGCGGAACCACCGGATCACTAAGCCCGACTTTCGTCCCTGCTCGACTTGTAGGTCTCGCAGTCAAGCTCCCTTCTGCCTTTGCACTCTACGAATGATTTCCAACCATTCTGAGGGAACCTTTGGGCGCCTCCGTTACTGTTTAGGAGGCGACCGCCCCAGTCAAACTACCCGCCTGACACGGTCCTCCAGCCGGATCACGGCTGCGAGTTAGAGACTCTATACGCAAAGGGTGGTATCCCAAGGATGTCTCCACCGAAGCTGGCGCTCCGGCTTCACAAACTCCCACCTATCCTGTACATCGCGTACAAAGCCTCAATATCAGGCTGTAGTAAAGCTCCATGGGGTCTTTCCGTCCTGTCGCGGGTAACCTGCATCTTCACAGGTACTATGATTTCACCGGGTCTCTCGTTGAGACAGTGCCCAAATCGTTACGCCTTTCGTGCGGGTCGGAACTTACCCGACAAGGAATTTCGCTACCTTAGGACCGTTATAGTTACGGCCGCCGTTTACTGGGGCTTCGGTTCAGTGCTTCTCTTGCGATGACACATCCCCTTAACCTTCCAGCACCGGGCAGGCGTCAGCCCCTATACTTCATCTTGCGATTTAGCAGAGACCTGTGTTTTTGCTAAACAGTCGTTTGGGCCTATTCACTGCGGCTTATGTTGCCATAAGCGTCCCTTCTCCCGAAGTTACGGGACCATTTTGCCGAGTTCCTTAACGAGAGTTATCCCGCGCGTCTTAGAATTCTCATCTCGCCTACCTGTGTCGGTTTACGGTACTGGCGCCGACCTCCTTACTAGAGGCTTTTCTTGGCAGCGTGAAATCCGGTACTTCGCCCTACGGGCTCCACATCACAGCTCAACCTTGTATGCCGGGCGGATTTGCCAACCCGACGGCCTCGCTGCTTGTCCGTGCACTTCCAGTCGCACGGTTACCTTATCCTTCTGCGTCCCCCCATCGTTCAAACGGTGGTACGGCGGTACAGGAATATCAACCTGTTGTCCATCGCCTACGCCTTTCGGCCTCGGCTTAGGTCCAGACTAACCCTGAGCGGACGAGCCTTCCTCAGGAAACCTTGGGCTTTCGACGGAGGGGATTCTCACCCCTCTTTTCGCTACTCACACCGGCATTCTCACTTCCAAGCGCTCCACGGCTCCTCACGATACCGCTTCACTGCTGCTTGGAACGCTCCCCTACCATTCCTTACGGAATCCATAGCTTCGGTGGTATGTTTAGCCCCGTTAAATTTTCGGCGCGGCGTCACTCGACTAGTGAGCTATTACGCACTCTTTGAATGGTGGCTGCTTCTAAGCCAACATCCTAGTTGTCTGTGCAACGCCACATCCTTTTCCACTTAACATACACTTTGGGACCTTAGCTGATGGTCTGGGCTGTTTCCCTTTCGACTACGGATCTTATCACTCGCAGTCTGACTCCCGAGTACAAGTTGCCGGCATTCGGAGTTTGACTGAATTCGGTAACCCTGTGGGGGCCCCTAGTCCAATCAGTGCTCTACCTCCGGAACTCTTCACCTCGAGGCTAGCCCTAAAGCTATTTCGGGGAGAACCAGCTATCTCCAGGTTCGATTGGCATTTCACCGCTACCCACACCTCATCCCCGCACTTTTCAACGTGCGTGGGTTCGGACCTCCAGTCAGTGTTACCTGACCTTCATCCTGGACATGGGT